>NZ_JBHWCL010000267.1:0-5088 GCF_042735125.1 Kitasatospora sp. NPDC059599
GACCGCGCCAGCGGGCTCCGGCCCCCGGGACGGAGACCGCGCCAGCGGGCTCCGGCCCCCGGGACGGAGACCGCGCCAGCGGGCTCCGGCCCCCGGGACGGAGACCGCGCCAGCGGGCTCCGGCCCCCGCAGAAATCTCTTCAGCGGGGGCCAATCCGGCCGACTGCCGTAACCGCTCCTGGAGCTCTCCGACATCAGCAGCCTGACGACTGATCGGGCACCGTAAGAAGCACTACGGCCGCGGCCGGCCTTTCGATGCTGTCCCGACAGAGTGGGTCACCGATCGGCGGAGAAGCCGGCCCAGTAATCGGGCTTCTGGACGCTGCCGCACTGCCCGCAGCCCTTGCCGTCCCCCGAGCCCCGAGCGCGCGAAGCCTCGTCGAGGAACTCCCACAGCAATTTCGCAGCCTTCTCCTCCTTCGTCGCACGCGGGCCGTACTCGTACACCAGCCCGGGCTCGAGCTCGATCAGCACCTGCGACCGGTACCCGCTCCCGCAGCCGCACGCGGTGATGACGGTCATGGCATCAGCCCCGGTCTGGTGCAGCCAGACACTGTCGTCCAGGTACGCGACGGCGCTCGGCGGCATCTCGTTGAACTCACCCCACCACAGGCATCCGCTCCAGGATTCGGACATGCTCAGCTGCTTCGGGAAGAGGCTGGGGAAGTTCTCGGCGACGAACGCTGCAGCCTTCCGGGAGGCAGCGTCAGCGGTGCGCTTGCGCATGCGCTCGGCCGTGTGCTCCATCAGATCGATGGCGCGATTGAGCAGGTCGGTCAGGAGCGGGGACTTGGAAGACATTCCGTTCGCGTCAGCGGCGGGTGAGGTGATGTGCACGTGGGTCTCCGGCTTCGTGTGGCGGTGACGGGTCGGTGCCCGGCCGGGAGTCCGTCCCGGCACGTGCCGTCCGGCGGGCGGTGAGGTGGGACCACAAGGCCGGTCGCTTGGAGCGAAGCGACGACCGGCCTTGTGGTCCATGCCGCGCCGTCTGCCAGGCTCGAGTGCCGGGCCGGACCCCCGAGCAGGCATGCCCGCCGCCCGCATGGAGGCCGGAGATTTGCAGCGGCAAGCAGCCCATTGTCGACCGAACGTGAGGCCCCCGGCCCCTGCGTGCAAAACCGCCGGGGCGCCCAAATCAACCCGGCCGGGATCACGTGTCGACTCTTGCGATGATGGCTGTCCAAGACCAGCAGGGATCGGCCGTCGCGCCCCCCGGGCAGACGGCCCGCCGGGGCGTCGCCCAGCCCACGCAGTGGGCTGGGCCGGCGGGGTAGGACGACCGGATCAGGCACGAAGCGGTCAAGGTCATTTGCCTGATGACCGATCAGAGGTAACGATGCAGACCATGACCTCACGCCACAATGAAGCCGTACTGGCACGACGGGAAAAGCTGCGTGCCCAACAGAAGGCCGAGCTCGAAGCAGCCCGGCAGCGCCATTCTCAGCAGGCCACCGCACTCGCCGCTGTGGACCGGGAACTGACCCTCCTGGAGGAGGCTCGTACGCGGGCACGCAAGGCGGTCGTGGCAGCCGCAGAGCTGTTCGGGAGCGAGCAGGATCTTGCAGACCTCGTTCCGCTCCCGCTCAAGGAGATACGCGCGATGATCCGCGAAGACGCAGAGCTCCAGCGACGCTCCGAACGACAGGCGCCGGCCCGATTGGAGAACGAGGAGAAGAAGGAGGAGGACGGGGAAGCCACGGCCGTCGCAATCGTGCCCGAGCAGCACGTGGTCATGCCCGAGCAGTACGTGCCCGAGGCCTGATCTCCTGCCACTCGCTCCGGCCGGGAACCGCAGGGCGGTCTGCGGTCACCGATCAAGGCACCGCGGACCGCCGGCTCCAGTGCGGCTCGAGGCCGGGGACCTCTTGGTCCCCGGCCTCGCCGCCCCTCTCAGTACGTGCCGCCCTCGTGGATGCGTCGGTACTCGTCCTCGGTGACGCGGACCGTACCGGTGTTGCCGTCCTTGTCGCGGAGGGTGATCTGCCAGTACTCGGGCTTGAGGGCGGTGCAGGTGGTCTTGTTGCAGATGATGACGGGCGCGCTCACGGAGAAGGACCCGACGTTGACACTGCAGATACGCCCGTGGCAGCTGCTCGCAGGAACTGTGGCGGGGGAAGAGTCGATGTGCTGCTTCCCGGTGACGGTGCCGTGCTCGACGTCCGCACCACAGGCGGTGAGGATACCTGCGGCGCCGATGGTCACGAGAGCGGCGGCGATCCTGCGCTGGTTGAGGCTCATGATGGTCCGGCCTTCCTGGGCGGTGACGGACCGTGGGGCCCGGCCGGGGTCCTCCCCGGCACAGCGGGCCGTCGGGTGGGCGGCGGGGTGAGCGGCAAGGTGGAGCGCCCAGCTGGACGAACGACCTTGCCGCTCACCCCGCTGTCCACCAGGCTCGAGTGCCGGGGAGGACCCCGGCCGGGCCCGCCGTCCAGGTGTACGCGAAGGCTGAACCGGGTGCCGACGCGGTGTCGGCAGGCTTGGTCGGGTGGATCTGCCCGCCGGTCCAGCACGGACCGGTGCGTTGGACAGAAGGGCTCTCTGCTGACCGCGGCGGTTCGCGGCCATTGGCCATTGGACGCGGCCGACGGCGCCTTCCTCCGAAACCGTTAGGGACGACTACCGAAGGCACGGGATCGCTTCGGGGGCCGCTGGGTCGTCCACTCCGCCGACGAATCGGCCGGACTGCGCGGCTGTCCCCCCGGCAGGGGGCGACCGCGGCCCGGCGGCCCGGGACGGGATCTGACGGCCCCCCAGGGCCGGCAGAACCCGGCACGGTGAACGCCGCCGGGCCACAACACAGCCACGCCGAAGGCGTGACCAAGGCACGGTGGCCCGGCACGGTGGCCAAAGGCCCCCCAGGGGCCGACGCCACCGGGACGGTGAACGCCACCGGGCCACAACACAGCCGCCCCCGCCAGGGGGCGACCACACCAAAACCCCGAGCGGGGCGGGGCCCCGAAGGACCCCGCCCCGGCCGGTCAGTCCTTGTCCGAGCCGGCCATGTCGCCGAGCGTGGCCGTCGACCAGACGGGCTCGCCCAGGCTCGCGACCGCCTCGGCGACGGGGGTGGGGGTGGGGGTGGTCTCGGTGGCGGGGGTGGCGGTGGTGTCGGCCATCGGGTGCTCCTTGGGTCGGTGTGGGTGCCGGTGGGGTGCCCGCTGGCGGGGTGTTCCGGCAAGGGCTGCCACGCAGACGCAATAGGGCGGGGGCGCAACCGAGGGACCCGGACGGCCAAGATGTTTTGCGGCGCTGGCGAGGGCCAAAAAGGGGCGATAGCCCGGCCCTCGCCCGACGCAAAAGATCTTGGCCGGGAGGATCAGGCCCTCGGTTGCGCCCCCGACCGCGTCTGCGAGGCTGACCCGGCCGGAACACCACGCGGGCACCCCACCGGCACCCACCCGCAGACCACCACCCGCCCCCACCCCGAACCCCCGAACCTGCACCCGGCACACCAACGGATGACGCACCAGGGGGGCGTCGGCCCGCCACCGCACAACGGCAACAGGCCCACTAGGTCGGCAAGCCCCACCAGCGCAGCCTCGTCGGCCACCCCGGCTTGCCGCGCTGGCCCACCCTGGCCTGTTCCCGCAGCACGCGCTTGAACAGTCTCGGTCCCCGTCTGCCCCGGTCGGGGCAGAGATCCGGTGGGCCCGGGATGTCCCGGGCCCACCGGATCCGGCTCAGCTGGTGATCATCTCGGCGTCGGCGCCGAGATCGCGCAGCTTCTCCATGAAGTTCTCGTAGCCGCGGTTGATCAGGTCGATGCCGTGAAGGGTGGAGGTGCCCTTGGCCGCCAGCGCCGCGATCAGGTAAGCGAAGCCGCCGCGCAGGTCGGGGACGTGCAGTTCTCCGCCGGTCAGCTTGGACGGGCCGGAGACGACCGCCGAGTGCGTGTGGTTCTGCCGTTCGAAGCGGCACGGAGAACCGGTCAGGCACTCGCTGTAGAGCTGGATGTGCGCGCCCATCTGGTTCAGCGCGCCGGTGAAGCCGAGCCGCGACTCGTACACCGTCTCGTGGACGACGGACAGGCCGGTGGCCTGGGTCAGCGCGACGACCAGCGGCTGCTGCCAGTCCGTCTGGAAGCCCGGGTGCACGTCGGTCTCCAGGGCGATCGCCTTGAGCTCGCCGCCCGGGTGCCAGAAGCGGATGCCCTCGTCGTCCACCTCGAAGGCGCCGCCGACCTTCCGGAAGGTGTTGAGGAAGGTCATCATCTCCAGCTGGCGCGCGCCGCGGACGTAGATGTCGCCCTTGGTGGCAAGCGCCGCGCAGGCCCAGGAGGCGGCCTCCAGACGGTCCGGCAGCGCGCGGTGGTTGTAACCGGAGAGCTCGTCGACGCCGATGATCAGGATGGTGCGGTCGGCGTCCCTGGTGATGATCGCGCCCATCTTCTGCAGCACGCAGATCAGGTCGACGATCTCCGGCTCGATGGCGGCGTTGCGCAGCTCGGTGACGCCCTCGGCGAGGACGGCGGTGAGCAGCACCTGCTCGGTCGCGCCGACCGAGGGGTAGGGCAGCTCGATCTTGGTGCCGCGCAGCCGCTGCGGGGCAACCAGGTAGGTGCCCTGCGGGTGGTTCTCGATGGTGGCGCCGAACTGGCGGAGCACCTCGAAGTGGAAGTCGGTCGGGCGGCCGCCGATGTCGCAGCCGCCGAGGCCGGGGATGAAGGCGTGGCCGAGGCGGTGCAGCAGCGGGCCGCTGAACAGGATCGGGATCCGCGAGGAGCCGGCGTGACCGACGATGTCCTCGACGTTCGCGTTCTTCACGTGCGAGGCGTCGAGGATCAGCCCGCTGTTGTCCTGGTGGACAGTGACCCCGTGCAGCTGGAGGAGGCCGCTCACCACGTGGATGTCGCGGATGTCCGGAATGTTGGTGAGGTGGCTGATGCCCTGTCCGAGCAGAGCGGCGACCATGGCCTTGGGAACGAGGTTCTTCGCACCGCTGACGCGGACCTCGCCTTCGAGCGGGCTTCCGCCGTGGACCATCAGGCGCTGAGTCATGTGTTTCTCCCTGGTGGGTGGCCGGGAGGGGTGGCCGCCTGGTTGGCGGTCGGGGTTGGTGGGGCCCCTTTCCGGCGCGGGGCACCAGCGC
>NZ_JBHWCL010000268.1:0-4938 GCF_042735125.1 Kitasatospora sp. NPDC059599
GCCCCGGACGGCACCTGCCGTCCGGGGCCGTTCGTCGTCCCACGACGGTGCGCGTCAAGGTCGCGTCAACGCGGCGCCGTCACCCGTATGGAGGGCGTCAGGGCCCGATAACGCGCCCCTGACGGCTGCTTTGCTGCATGTGCCGGTCGTCCGCCGGCGCCGCGCGAGCCCTTCGGCCCAGGTCGCGGCATCTCCCGAACCACGCTGGTGGAGCCCATGTCCGATCTCATCTACGTCGGTGTCACGGTCGCCGTGTTCGCCGTCATCGCCCTGATCGCGCGGGGGGTGGAGAAGCTGTGAGTGCAGAGAACATCGCTGGTCTGGCCGTGGCCGTCGCACTCGTCGGCTACCTCGTCGTGGCGCTGATCTTCCCGGAGAAGTTCTGACATGGGATCCACTCTCGCGGGCTGGCTGCAGGCCCTCGCCCTCGTCGGCGCGCTGGCCCTGTGCTACCGCCCCCTGGGCGACTACATCGCCCGCGTCCTGACCACCTCGAAGCACCTCAGAGCCGAGCGCGGCATCTACCGGGTGATCGGTGTCGACGGCGACGCCGACCAGCGCTGGTCGGTGTACCTGCGCTCGGTGCTGGCCTTCTCGGCCGTCTCCGTCCTCTTCCTGTACGGCCTGATCCGGCTGCAGGGCTACCTGCTGCTGAACCTGGGCGTCCCGCAGATGGAGGGTCACCAGGCCTGGAACACCGCGATCTCGTTCGTCGCCAACACCAACTGGCAGTCCTACGCGGGTGAGTCCGCGATGGGCCACCTGGTGCAGATGGCGGGCCTGGCGGTGCAGAACTTCGTCTCCGCGGCCGTCGGAATCGCCATCGTGGCGGCGCTGATCCGGGGCTTCACCCGCAACCGGACCGACCGGGTCGGCAACTTCTGGGTCGACCTGGTCCGGATCAACCTGCGACTGCTGCTGCCGATCGCGTTCGTGTTCGCCCTGGTCCTGGCCGCCTCCGGCGTGATCCAGAACTTCCACGGCTTCCACGAGGTGACCACGCTCAGCGGCGGGGTGCAGCAGATCCCGGGCGGCCCGGTGGCTTCCCAGGAGGTCATCAAGCTGCTCGGCACCAACGGCGGCGGCTTCTTCAACGCCAACTCGGCCCACCCCTTCGAGAACCCGAACGGCTTCTCCAACCTGGTCGAGGTCTTCCTGCTGCTGGTGATCCCGTTCGCGCTGCCGCGGACCTTCGGCCGGATGGTCGGCGACAATCGCCAGGGCTACGCGATCGTCGCCGTGATGGGCCTGTTCTGGGTCGCCTCGACCGCCCTGCTCACCTTCGCCGAGTCCCAGCACTCCGGCAGTGCGCTGCAGGCGGCCGGCGCCGCGATGGAGGGCAAGGAGCAGCGCTTCGGCATCGCGGCCTCGGGTCTGTTCGCCGCGTCGACGACGCTGACGTCGACCGGTGCGGTGAACTCCTTCCACGACTCGTTCACGCCGTTCGGCGGCGGGCTGACGGTGTTCAACATGATGCTGGGCGAGATCGCGCCCGGCGGCACCGGCTCCGGCCTGTACGGCATGCTCGTGCTGGCGATCGTCGCGGTGTTCGTCGCCGGGCTGATGGTGGGGCGCACCCCCGAATACCTGGGCAAGAAGCTCGGCGGCCGGGAGATGAAGTTCGCCTCGCTGTACATCCTCACCACGCCGACGATCGTGCTGGTCGGCACCGGTGTGGCGATGGCCCTGCCGGGCGAGCGGGCCGGGATGCTCAACTCGGGCGCCCACGGCTTCTCCGAGGTGCTGTACGCCTTCACCTCCGCCGCCAACAACAACGGCTCGGCGTTCGGCGGCATCACGGTCAACACCGACTGGTACGACACCGCGCTCGGCCTGGCGATGATCTTCGGCCGGCTGCTGCCGATCGTCTTCGTGCTGGCGCTGGCGGGTTCGCTCGCCCAGCAGCAGCCGGTTCCGGCCACCCCGGGCACCCTGCCCACTCACAAGCCGCTGTTCGTGGGCCTGCTGTCGGGCGTGATCCTGATCGTCGTCGGCCTCACCTACTTCCCGGCCCTGGCTCTCGGGCCGATCGCGGAAGGTCTCACCTCCTGATGTCCACCCCCACGCTCAACCCCGCACCGGCCGACACCGAGGCCGCGCCGGCCGCGCCGCACAGAGTGGCCAGCGGCCTCCTCGACCCGAAGCTGATCGTCGCCTCCCTCCCGGACGCGGTGAGGAAGCTCGACCCCCGGGTGATGATCAAGAACCCGGTGATGTTCGTGGTCGAGGTGGGCTCGGTCGTCACCACGATCTCCGCGATAGCCGACCCGTCCGTGTTCGCCTGGTCCATCACCGTCTGGCTCTGGCTGACCACGGTCTTCGCCAACCTGGCCGAGGCCGTCGCCGAGGGCCGCGGCAAGGCGCAGGCCGACACCCTGCGCAAGACCAAGACCGAGAGCGTCGCCCGCCGGCTCACGAACTGGCCCGCCGGTGACGCCGAGGAGGAGGTCCCGGGCACGGCCCTGCGGCTCGGCGACCACGTGGTGGTCGAGGCCGGTCAGGTCATCCCCGGTGACGGTGACGTCGTCGAGGGCGTCGCCTCGGTGGACGAGTCGGCGATCACGGGTGAGTCCGCGCCGGTGATTCGCGAGTCCGGCGGCGACCGCAGCGCCGTCACCGGCGGTACGAAGGTGCTGTCCGACCGGATCGTGGTGAAGATCGCCTCGGAGCCCGGCAAGTCGTTCATCGACCGGATGATCGCCCTGGTCGAGGGCGCCGCCCGGCAGAAGACGCCCAACGAGATCGCGCTCAACATCCTGCTGGCCTCGCTGACCATCGTCTTCCTGGTCGCGGTCGTCACGCTCCAGCCGATGGCGACCTACGCGGGCGCCCCGCAGTCGATGATCGTGCTGGTCGCCCTGATCGTGGCGCTCATCCCGACCACGATCGGCGCGCTGCTGTCCGCCATCGGCATCGCCGGCATGGACCGGCTGGTGCAGCGCAACGTGCTGGCGATGTCCGGGCGCGCCGTCGAGGCCGCCGGGGACGTCAACACCCTGCTGCTCGACAAGACCGGCACGATCACCCTGGGCAACCGCCAGGCCGCCGAGTTCCTGCCCGCCCCGGGCGTGGGCACCGACGAACTGGCGAGCGCCGCGCAGCTCTCCTCCCTCGCGGACGAGACGCCGGAGGGCCGCTCGATCGTGGTCCTCGCCAAGACCGAGTACGGTCTGCGGGCCCGCGCCCAGGGCGAGTTGACGCACGCCACCTGGGTGCCGTTCACCGCCCAGACCCGCATGTCGGGCGTCGACCTGGACGAGGCGGACGGGGTGCACCAGGTCCGCAAGGGCGCGGCCGGCGCGGTCACCGCCTGGGTGGCCGAGAACGGCGGCTCGGTCGGCGACGAGGTCTCCGCCCTGGTCGACGGCATCTCGGCGGCCGGCGGCACCCCGCTGGTCGTGGCGACGAGGACGGGTGGCAGGCCCGCCCGCGTCCTCGGGGTGATCCACCTCAAGGACGTGGTCAAGGAGGGCATGCGGGAGCGCTTCGACGAGCTGCGCCGGATGGGCATCAAGACGGTCATGATCACGGGCGACAACCCGCTGACGGCCAAGGCGATCGCGGAGGAGGCCGGCGTCGACGACTTCCTCGCCGAGGCCACCCCCGAGGACAAGATGGCCCTGATCAAGAAGGAGCAGGAGGGCGGCAAGCTGGTCGCGATGACCGGCGACGGCACCAACGACGCCCCCGCCCTCGCCCAGGCCGACGTCGGCGTCGCGATGAACACCGGGACCATGGCGGCCAAGGAGGCCGGCAACATGGTCGACCTCGACTCCAACCCCACCAAGCTGATCGAGATCGTGGAGATCGGCAAGCAGCTGCTGATCACCCGCGGCGCGCTGACCACCTTCTCCATCGCCAACGACGTGGCCAAGTACTTCGCGATCATCCCCGCGATGTTCGCCGGGGTCTACCCGGGCCTGAGCCACCTCAACGTCATGGGCCTGCACAGCCCCCAGTCCGCGATCACCTCGGCGATCATCTTCAACGCCCTGGTCATCATCGGCCTGATCCCGCTCGCCCTGCGCGGCGTGCGCTACCGCCCCTCCGACGCCAGCTCCCTGCTGCGCCGCAACATCGGGATCTACGGCTTCGGCGGTCTGGTGGTGCCGTTCGTCGGCATCAAGCTGATCGACCTGGTCGTCCAGTTCATCCCCGGCCTCAACTGAGAGAGGAGTCCACCGCGATGTCCAAGCCCCTGCCCGCCTCCGTGCGGACCCATTTCACCGCACTGCGCGTGCTCCTGGTGCTGACCGTCATCCTCGGAGTCGTCTACCCGCTGGTGGTCACCGGCATCTCCCAGGTCGCCTTCGGCGACAAGGCCAACGGCTCGATCGTGAAGGCCGACGGCAAGGAGGTCGGCTCCAGCCTGCTCGGCCAGAACTTCAACCTGCCGAAGAAGAACCCGGACGACCCGAAGGAGGAGGCGCAGCCGGACCCGAAGTGGTTCCAGCCCCGGCCCTCCGCCGCCGGGACGGGCTACGACGCCTCCTCGTCCGGTGCCTCCAACCAGGGCCCGAACAGCGACGACCTGCTGAAGGCCGTCAACGACCGCCGCGCCGCCGTCGCCGCCTTCGACGGCGTCGACCCGGCGAGCGTCCCGGCCGACGCGCTGACCGCCTCGGGCTCCGGCCTCGACCCGGACATCTCGCCGGCCTATGCCAAGGAGCAGGTCAACCGGGTCGCCAGGGAGCGCGGACTGCCGGCCGACAAGCTGAACCAGCTGGTCGACACGTACACCGAGGGCCGCTCGCTCGGCTTCCTCGGCAACGAGGCGGTCAACGTCGTCCTCCTCAACAAGGCGCTCAGCGAGCAGAAGTGACACCGCATCGGAACAGCGGTTGAACCGGGCCGGCCCGGGCACGGGAGAACACCTCCCCCCCCCGCGGCCGCCGCCCCCCGGCCGCGCGCCCCACCACCCCCGGGGCCCCCCACCCC
>NZ_JBHWCL010000269.1:0-4898 GCF_042735125.1 Kitasatospora sp. NPDC059599
CAACACTCACCACCCACCCCCACATCACCCAAGCCACCGTCCTCCTCCGCGAAGACACCCCCGGCGACCAACGCCTCATCGCCTACGCCATCCCCACCCCCACCCACAACACCGACGATGCGGACCTGCCCGCCCAGCTGCGGCGCTTCACCGCCGAGCGCCTGCCCGAGTACATGGTCCCGTCGGCCGTGCTGCTCCTGCCCGCGTTCCCGCTCACCGTCAACGGCAAGCTCGACCGCCGCGCCCTGCCCGCCCCCGAGTACGGCGTGCAGACCACCACCCGCGAGCCGGCCGACGAGCGCGAGGCGACGATCTGCGCCGCCTTCGCCGAGGTCCTGGGCCTCGACACCGTCGGCCCCGACGACAGCTTCTTCGACCTCGGCGGACACTCCCTCCTCGCCACCCGCCTCGCCAGCCGCATCCGATCCGCCCTCGGCACCGAACTCCCGCTCCGCACCCTCTTCGAAGCCCCCACCCCCGCCGCCCTCGCCGAACGGCTGAAGCCCGCCAAGCGGGCCCGGCCGAGCCTGCGGTCGGTGAAGCGACCGACGGAGGCCGACTGACGCGCGGGCCTGCGGCCGGGTGATCCGTCCCGAACGGACGGCTCACCCGGCCCACCCGGCCCACCCCGGCCGACCGCCGTCGACCCGCACCCGCACCCGCACCCGCACCCGCACCCGCACCCGCACAGCAGCACCACGGCACGACCGCGAAGCCGCAAGGCCGCACAGCACCACACCAGACCTGATCCATCGCACGACCCGGCCCCCGCGGTCGGCCCGTCTCACAGCTAGGGGACTCCAGATGATTCCGTTGTCGTACGCGCAGCGCCGCCTTTGGTTCATGGGCGAGTTGACCGGCCCGAGCGCGACGTACAACATCCCGGTGGTGCTCCGGTTGACCGGGGTGCTGTCCCCGGCGGCGTTGGAGGCCGCGCTGCGCGATGTGGTCGACCGGCACGAGGTGTTGCGCACCGTCTTCCCGGCCGTGGACGGCGAGCCGCGCCAGCGGGTGCTGCCGGTCGAGCGGGCCGGCTTCGCGTTGGCGACGGCCGAGGCCGCCGGGGAGGCGGAGCTGGCCGGCGAGGTGGCCCGGGTGCTGGGCCACCCGTTCGACCTGCACGAGGAGATCCCGATCCGGGCGACCCTGTTCGCGGTCGCCCCGGAGGAGCACGTGCTGGCGGTGGTGGTCCACCACATCGCCGGCGACGGCTGGTCCCTCGAACCGCTGGCCCGCGACATCGCCACCGCGTACACGGCGCGGCTGGCCGACCGGGCGCCCGGCTGGGAGCCGCTGCCGGTCCAGTACGCCGACTACACCTTCTGGCAGCGCGAGCTGCTCGGCGACGACCAGGACCCGGAGAGCCTGCTGACCGAGCAACTCGACTACTGGCGCACGGCGTTGTCCGGTGTCCCGGAGGAGTTGGCGCTGCCGTACGACCGGCCGCGCCCGGCCACCGCGTCCAACCGGGGCGAGGCGGTGGAGCTGCTGGTACCGGCCGAACTGCACCGCAAGCTGGCCGAGTTGGCGAAGCAGCGGCAGGTGACGATGTACATGGTGCTGCAGGCGGCACTCGCCGTCCTGCTCTCCCGGCTCGGCGGCGGACCGGACATCCCGATCGGCACGCCGATCGCGGGCCGCACCGACGAGGACCTGAACGACCTGGTCGGCTTCTTCGTCAACACCCTGGTGATGCGCACCGACCTGTCCGGTGACCCTTCGCTGGCCGAGGTCCTCGACCGGGTCCGCGAGACCGGACTGAGCGCCTTCGAGCACCAGGACGTGCCCTTCGAGCGTCTGGTCGAGGACCTGGCGCCCGTGCGTTCACTGGCCCGCCACCCGCTCTTCCAGGTCATGCTCAGCCTGCAGAACAACGCGCAGGCGGTCCTCGACCTGCCCGGCGTCACCGTGCGTCCGATGGCCACCCAGTCGGCCTCGGCCCGCTTCGACCTCTCCTTCGAGGTCGGCGAGGACCTCGACCCGGCGGGCGGCCCGGCCGGGCTGTCGGTGCGGGCCACGTACGCCGCAGACCTCTTCGACCGGTCGACCGTCGAAGCGGTCACCCGGCGCCTGGTGCGGGTGCTGACGGCGCTCGCCGAGGAGCCGGCGACGCGGGTCAGCGCGGTGCGGGTGCTCGACGACGCCGAGCGGGTCCGGATCCTGGAGCAGTGGAACGACACCGCCGTCGAGGTGGCGCCGACCCACCTGCCCGCGCTGTTCGCCGCCCAGGTCGCCCGCACCCCCGATGCGGTGGCGGTGGTCGCCGAGGGTCAGCGGCTCACCTATGCGGAGCTGGACGCCCGGGCCAACCGCCTGGCCCGGCTGCTGCGGGAGCGCGGCGTCGGCCCGGAGTCGCTGGTCGCGGTCTGTCTCGGGCGCTCGGCCGACCTGGTGGTCGCGCTGCTCGCGGTGCTGAAGTCCGGTGCCGCCTACGTGCCCGTCGACCCGGAGTACCCGGCCGACCGGATCGCCTACATGCTCGACGACGCCGGACCGGTCGCCGTGGTGACCACGGGAGACCTCGCCGCCGGCCTGCCCGGTTCCGCCGGTGACCGGGGTCCGCTGCCGCGGATCCTGCTGGACGAGACCGACCTGGACGCGTACGACGGCTCCGCCCTGCCGTGCCCCGAGCTGCTGCCCGCACACCCGGCGTACGTCATCTACACCTCCGGCTCCACCGGGCGCCCCAAGGGCGTGCTGATCGAGCACCGGGCGCTGGTGAACTACGTGGTCCGCTGCCACCGGGCCTACCCGACGCTCAGCGGCAGCACCCTGCTGCACGCCTCCATCTCCTTCGACGCGGGCGTCACGGGCCTCTACGGCGCGCTGACCTGCGGCGGCCGCGTCGTGGTCGCCGCCCTGGACGAGCGGCTGCCGGCCCTGCTGGCCGGCGAGCGACTGACCTTCCTCAAGGGCACCCCGAGCCACCTGGCCTTCATGGACGCGCTGCCCGAGGAGTGCGCCCCGACCGGGCAGCTGATGGTGGGCGGCGAGGCGGTGCGCGCCGAGGCGATCCGCGCCTGGTCCGCGCGCCATCCCGGGGTGGCGATCGTCAACCACTACGGGCCGACCGAGGCGACCGTGGGCTGCACCGACTTCCCGGTGGACCCGCGAGCGGTCGGCGACGCCGCCGTGGTGCCGATGGGCCGACCGATGTGGAACACCCGGGCGTACGTCCTGGACGACACCCTGCGCCCGGTGCCGTCCGGCGTCGTCGGTGAACTGTACATCGCGGGGGCCCAGTTGGCTCGCGGCTACCTGGGCCGCCACGGCCTGACCGCGGAGCGTTTCGTCGCCTGCCCGTACGGCGAACCCGGCCGCCGCATGTACCGCACCGGCGACGTCGTCCGCTGGACCGCCGACGGGGACCTGCAGTTCCTGGGCCGCGCCGACGAGCAGGTGAAGATCCGCGGCTTCCGCATCGAACTCGGCGAGGTCGAGGCCGCCGTCGCCGACTGCCCGGGACTGGCACGGGCCGTGGTCGTCGCCCGCGAGGACGTGCCCGGCGACAAACGCCTCGTCGCCTACGTCGTCCCCGCCCCCGGCACCGGCGGTGCCGGGCTGCCCGCGCTGGTCCGCACGACGGTCGGCGCGCGTCTGCCCGACTACATGGTGCCGTCGGCCGTCGTGGCCCTGGACGCCCTGCCGCTGACCTCCAACGGGAAGCTCGACCGCCGTGCTCTGCCGGTCCCCGACTACGGGGTGGCGTCAGCGGGCCGCGGCGCGCGCACGGAGCAGGAGGAACTGCTCTGCGGTGTGTTCTCCGAGGTGCTCGGGGTCCCGGCGGTCGGCCCGGAGGACGACTTCTTCGTGAGCGGCGGGCACTCCCTGCTGGCGGTGCGGCTGATCAGCCGGATCCGCTCCGTCCTGGGCATCGAGCTGTCGTTGCGCACCTTGTTCGAGGCGCCGACCCCCGCCGCCCTGGCGCGCCACCTGGACCCGGGCGCGCTGGTCCGGCCGCCGGTGGTGGCCGCCGGGCAGCGGCCCGGGCGGGTGCCGCTGTCCTTCGCCCAGCAGCGGCTCTGGTTCTTCTCCCAGCTGGAGGGGCCGAGCGCCACCTACAACATCCCGGTGGCGCTGCGGCTGACCGGCGACCTCGACCGCGTCGCCCTCGACGCCGCCCTGTTCGACCTGATCGGCCGCCACGAGGTGCTGCGGACGGTCTTCCCCGCCCACGGCACCGGAGCGCACCAGCAGGTGCTCCCCGTCGACCGCGCAGCCCTCGACCGGCTCGGCTTCGGCCTGACCGTGACCGACACCACCGAGGCCGAGCTGGCCGAGGCCGTCGCCCGGGCGGCCGGGCACGCCTTCGACCTCTCGGCGGAGGTCCCGGTCCGGGCTTCGCTGTTCGTGCTGGCACCACAGGAGCACGTCCTGGTGGTGACGGTCCATCACATCGCCGGTGACGGCTGGTCGATGGCCCCGCTGGGGCGCGACCTGTCGGCCGCGTACGCGGCGCGAGTGGCCGGCGGTGCGCCCGGGTGGGCGCCGCTGCCGGTGCAGTACGCGGACTACACACTCTGGCAGCGCGGACTGCTCGGCGGCGAGGGGTCGCAGAGCGAACTACTGGAGCAGCAACTGAAGTACTGGCGCCAGGAGTTGGCGGGCTCGCCGGAGGAGCTGGCGCTCCCCTTCGACCGGTCGCGGCCGGCCGTCGCCTCCCACCGCGGCGGCTCGGTCGATCTCGCCGTCCCGGCCGACCTGCACGCCCGGCTGGCCGACCTGGCCCGCGAGCAGGGCGCCACGATGTTCATGGTGCTGCAGGCGGCGCTGGGCGTGCTGCTGTCCCGGCTCGGCGCCGGCGAGGACGTCCCGGTCGGCACCCCGGTCGCCGGCCGTACCGATGAGGCCCTGGACGAGTTGGTCGGCTTCTTCGTCAACACCCTGGTCGTCCGGAC
>NZ_JBHWCL010000270.1:0-4815 GCF_042735125.1 Kitasatospora sp. NPDC059599
GCCCCGACGAACCGTCCGGTTCGTCGGGGCCCTCCGTCGTACGCCGGCGGTGCGACCCGCCCGCTCAGCGCTGGGCGGCGGCGCGCTGGAGGGCGCTGGCCAGGAGGGCGAGGTCGGTGGGGCCGTTGCCGAGCTCGCGGACCGGCCGGCGGGCGGGCGGGGCGCCGAGCTGCAGCGGGTCCACCGCGACCACCGTCGGGCGCAGGGTGGCGGTGCGCGGGATGCGACCGCTGATCCGGGCGGTCTGGAAGGCGGTGACGCCGCCGTCCGGCAGCCGCAGGTAGCCGCGGCCGGGGGTGTCCTCGGGGAGGGCGGCCGCGTCGCCCAGGTGGATCAGCAGGTCGGAGTCGGCCGGGTCGTCGGTGCGCAGCGCGATTCGCAGCAGGGCGGCCTCGTCCACCTCGCTGCCCGCGCTGTCCTCCGGGCGGCCGGTGGCGACGGCGAGGTGGACGCCGAGCGCCCCGCCGCGGCGGGCGACGTCGGCGAGTGCGCGGGCGAGCGGGCGGCCGGCCGGGGAGGTGGGGGAGAGCAGGGCGTCGTAGTCGTCCACGACGACGACCAGGCGGGCCGGGACGGGCGTCGCCGGGGTGGGCGTCGCGGGGGCGGCGCCGGGCCGGGGGCCCTCCGCGCTGCGCGGCGCGATGACCCGGGCCGCCGGGGCGGCCGCGGCTCCGACGGTGGCGGGCACGGGCACCTGCGGGTGCTCCGCCGGCTCGGGCCGCTCGTCCAGCGCGTGCCGGTCGTCCAGGATGCGCGCGGCGTGCCAGGAGGCGAAGTCCAGGCCGTCGAACAGCCGCTCCCGCAGGTCGAGTTCGTCCTCCAGCGCCTCGGCCGCGAGCAGCGCGGCCCGGGGATCGGCGCCGGCGTTCACCAGGCCGGTCACGTGCGGCAGCTCGGTGCAGCCGTCCAGGCCCTCCTCGGTGGGCCGGCCCTCGATGATCGTGACGGCCAGCCGCTCGGGGCGCTCGGAGACCGCGAGCGAGGCGACCAGGGTGCGCAGCAGTTCGGTCTTGCCGGAGCCGCGGGCGCCGCCGATCAGCAGGTGCGGGCCGCCCGGGTCGGGGGAGGGCAGGGCGAGTTCGGGGTCGGCCAGGTCGAGCGTGCACAGCTCGTCCCGGGTGGTGCCGAGCAGTGCGGTGGCGGCGCCGATGCCGCCCGCGTGCGCGGCCCAGCGGGCGGACAGCTTGGCCGGGGTGACGGTGTCGAGCTGCAGCAGGTCGAGCAGGCGCAGCGCGTCCGGCAGCGGGCCGCGGACGGCCGGGGCGGCCTCGCGCAGTGGGGCGAGGACGCGGGCCAGCCGTTCGGCCCAGGCGTCGGAGACGGCGTCCAGTGAGACCTCGTGCAGGGTCTCGCGGCCGCGGGCGACCGGGCGGTCGAGCGAGAGCTGGGTGCCGACCTCGCCGGTGATCAGGGCGGTCGCGCCGAGGCCCCGGGGGAGCAGCTCGGGCTGTTCGGCGAGGCAGACCGGGAAGATGCCGACCGCGGGGCCCTGGCGCAGCAGCAGGTCGAGCGCCTGCCTGGCGGTCTCGGAGGCCGGGCGGCCGTCGACCACGACCACGGTGGCGGCGTGGCCGCCGAGGCCGCTGGGGCCGCTGAGCCGGGCGGTGAGCTCGGTCAGCCGGGCGGCGGCCTGTTCGTCGTCGAGGCCGATCAGCAGGCGGCAGTCCTGGCCGTCGGCCGGGCGCAGGTGGGGCAGCCACAGGGCCCAGGCCCAGGTGTCGACGCGCTCCTCGGGGGTGCGGGCCGGGTCGGCGTCGACCACGACCAGGCTCAGGCCGGTCGGCGGGTGCAGGGCGGCGAGCTGGGCGACGACGGCGCGGGTGAGTGCGTCCAGGCGCTCGCGCGGCCCGCAGAGGCCGAGGCTGCCGGCGGTCTGCAGGTCGAGGGTGACCGGGACGGCGGGCAGCGTGGTGCCGGGCGTGGTGCCGGGGCCGCCGGGGCGGTCGGCGGTGCCCAGGCGCAGGGTGAGCGCGTCGGGGTGGCCGGGGCCGCGCTCCCACAGCCGGGGGCCGGGACCGACGGCGTTGAGCAGCAGGCCGGCGAGGTCGGGCCAGCGTTCGCGCTGGGCGGCGGTCTGGCGCAGCCGTACGGCGGCGTGGTGGCGTTCGGCGCTCTCCTGGCCGGGCGGCTCGGCGGTGCGGCCGGGCAGCAGCGAGAACAGGCCGCGGCCCCGGCCCGGGGCGGGTTCGGGGGCGGCGGGCGGCTCGACCACCGGCGGTGCGGGCCGGGCCGGGCCGGGTGCGGCGAGCTGGAGGTGCCCGTGGCCGTCGGGCAGGGCGGCGCGGACGGCACCGGCGGGTTCGGCCGGGTCGGGGGCGGTGACCTGCAGCGTCGATTCGCCGATCCGCAGCAGGGCGCCGGGCTCCAGCGGGACGGCGGCCTCGGGCGGGCAGGGCGGCACGAGCCGGCCGTCGAGGGTGGTGCCGTTGGTGGACCCGAGGTCGCGGACGGCGACCCGGCCGTCCTCGGCGATGTGCAGTGCGAGGTGCAGCCGGGAGACGTCCGGGTCGTCGAGGGGGACGTCGGCCTCACCGGAACGGCCGATCCGGATCTCCCGGCCGTGCAGCCGGTGCACGCCGCCGGCGTCGGGGCCGCCGACGACGCGAAGTTCGGCGACGGCGGGGGTGTCGTCGGGGTCGTCGGCGGTGGGGTCGGGTTCGTTGAGGCTGAGGACGGCTCCGTCGAGCAGCGGGGGGTGGCCGAGCAGGGTGTGCTCGTCCACCCGGTGCGCCCCGGCGTACAGGTGCACGTGGGTGGCGGCCCGCGGTCCGCGCACGCCCACGGCGCCGGCGAGGGCGCCGGCGATGGCGCCGAGCGCGGTGCCGACGGGCGCGGTGACCAGCACGTCCACGTAGGGGATGGCGGAGCCGGCGGCGGCCGGGCCGCTGCGCGGTCGGAGGACGGTCAGCCGGATCTGCATCTCGCCCGCGGGTCCCTTCTGCTGGTGTGAAGCCTGGTACCCCGGCGCCGTCGCGCACGCACCGGGCGGACGCGGCGACCCCATTGGGCCACACGAGTGGCGAGTGTCCATCCTGCCATCCGGCACGGACGGTCCGCGCACCGTACCGGATTTGACGATCTTGCGATCATCGTCATGGTGGAGGTGGCGGTGAGTCAGGTCAACCACCCCCCTGCCGCCCCCCTGAGCCGGCCCCTCGACCCGCTCCGGGTGGTCCCCTAGGGGATGTCCCCCAACCCTGCTCGGATGGCCTGCCGGTCACCTCAAAAACCCGAACGGACACCGTTAGAGTGGCCGCAGACACGGGCCCGGCAGGCTCACCGCACCAGCGGAGGAGCGCCCCGCGCGGGCGGCACGGCGAGGAGTGCGACAGGTGCGGCCAGTCGGCAGCAAGTATCTGCTGGATGAGACCCTCGGACGGGGTGCGACCGGCACCGTCTGGCGCGGCGTGGTGCGCGAGGACGTCCAGGTGCCGGGCAGCGAGCCCGGCCAGCGGGTGGCGATCAAGGTGCTGCGCGAGGAACTGGCCGCCGACCCGGACGTCGTGATGCGCTTCCTGCGCGAGCGTTCACTGCTGCTGCGGCTGACCCACCCGAACATCGTCCGGGTTCGCGACCTGGTCGTCGAGGGCGAGCTGCTGGCCCTGGTGATGGACCTGGTGGAGGGCCCCGACCTGGCCCGCTACCTGCGCGCCAACGGCCCGTTCAGCCCGATCGCGGGCGCCCTGCTGATGGCGCAGGTCGCGGACGCGCTGGCGGCCAGCCACGCGGACGGGATCGTCCACCGCGACCTCAAGCCGGCCAACGTGCTGCTCGCCTCCACGGTGGTCAACGGCATCGAGCAGATGCACCCGCTGCTCACCGACTTCGGCATCGCCCGCCTCGCCGACTCCCCGGGCGTCACCCGCACCCACGAGTTCGTCGGCACCCCCGCCTACGTCGCGCCGGAGTCCGCCGAGGGCCGCCCGCAGACCTCCGCGGTGGACGTGTACGGCGCCGGGATCATGCTGTTCGAGCTGGTCACCGGCCGCCAGCCGTTCCAGGGCGACAGTGCGCTCGCCGTCCTCCAGGCCCACCTCGCGCAGGAGCCGCAGCGGCCCAGCACCATGCCCGAGCCGCTCTGGACGGTGATCGAGCGCTGCCTGCGCAAGGACCCGGCCCAGCGGCCGAGCGCCACCTCGCTGGCCCGTGCCCTGCGGGTGGTCGCGGCCGGTGTCGGTGTGCACGCCTCCCCGGCGGCGGTGGACGAGGCGCTGGCGGTCGCCGCCCTGCTCCAGCCGGACCCGCAGCCCACCACCGTGCCCGGCGCCGTCCCGGCCGTTCCGGGCGGCACCGAGGCCCGCACCCAGGTGCTGCCGCCGAGCGCCCCCGGCGCCCCCGGGTACGACCCGGCCGCGGCGACCCGGGTGATGGGCACCCAGCCGCCGCCCGCGCCCCCGTACGGCAGCGCGGACCGCACCCAGGTGCTGCCGCCCACCGCTGTGCCGCCGCCCCCGCCCACCGCGCCCCCCGGGCCGCAGGAGGAGGCGCCGCACCCGTGGCAGACCCAGCTGCGCGCGGCGCGGGACCGCAACCAGCAGACCCAGGTCGGCTACTTCGGCCCGGAGGACTACGAGGAGTACGGCGAGCCGCAGGTCGCCCCGCCGCCCTACCAGGCCGGTCAGGGAGCGCCGGGCGGCCGGCCCGGCCACCAGCCGCAGCCGCCGGCCGGCTACCGGCAGGCCCCGCCGCCGCCCGGCTACGCGCAGCGCCCGCCGGTCGCCCCGCCGCCCTACCAGGCCGGACGAGGCGGGCAGGCCGGCCAGGACGGGCAGGGCCCCCAGCGCGGCCATGCCCCCCAGGGCGGCCGCCCGCAGC
>NZ_JBHWCL010000271.1:0-4809 GCF_042735125.1 Kitasatospora sp. NPDC059599
GTGGTGCGGTGGGCGGGGGAAGAGTCGGGGCTTCGGGTGGCGCCTGTGGCGGGCTGCGGGTGCGGGGTGGGGGGTGCCTGCGGCGGGCTGTTGTGGGCGAGGGGGGTCGGGGCTTGAGGGGTCGGGGCATGGGGAAGGGCCCCGACCAGGGGTGGTCGGGGCCCTTGTGTGTGGGTGGGGTCAGACGAGGGGGCGCAGGGCCGAGGGGCGGGAGTTCTCCGGTGCCGGGGTGGTCGTCGACGAAGGTGGCGTGGCGGCGGCAGGAGGCGTGGTGTTGTCGTGGACTTCGACGTGTTCGCGACGGAGTTCGTCCCGGATCACCTCCTCGGCGGTGTAGCGCTCGACGACGAGGCGGACGCGTTCGATGGGGGCGAGGTACTTGCGGACCACCGGGCGTTCCCCGCGGAGGGTGACCTCCTCGACGGCCTCGGCGATCTCCTTCTCGGTGAGCGAGGCGCGCTCGGCCTCGCCGACCGGCATCCGCTCGACCCGGACGCGTTCGCGGACCACCGGGACGCGGCGCTCGATCTGCTCGCTCGTCACGTACTTGCGCAGCTTCGCGGTGCCCACCGTGTGCCATTCGGTGGTGATGTCCAGCCGCTCCTCGCGGCAGGTGATCTCCACCGGCTCGTTGCGGGAGGCGGCGCCCGCGCCGGACGCGGGGGCGGCGGACGTCGGGGCGGACGTCGGGGTGGGCATCGGGGCGGACTGCGGCTTGGGCTCGACGATGGGTGCGCGTGTCGCGGCCGCCGCGGGCGTGGCGGCGGGCGCGGGGGTGCTGAGGGTGCGCACGCTGTCCTCCGTGGCGGTGCTGGTGCCGTTGGCGGCCGGGGCGGGCTCGGGGGAGCGGAGGGCGTGCGGCTTGGTGACGGCCGCGGCGGTCGCGGCCGCCGGGACGGCCGTCGTGGTGCCGAAGTCGTGGTCGCACTGCGCGGTCCGGCCGCTGTCCTCGCCGGCCGGGTGGTCGTCCACCGGGGTATCGAGGCCGTAGTAGCGGTACAGCTGGAGCTCCTGGGCGGGGGACAGGTGCTGGCCCACGCCGAAGTCCGGGGACTCCTTGACCAGTGACTTGTCGTACGGCACCCGGAGCTCGTCGCCGGAGAACTCGCTCGTGGTGAGCGGGACGAAGGCGTCCCGGCCGAAGATGCCGGTCCGGACGGCGGCCCATTCGGGCTGGCCGGTGGCGTCGTCCAGGTACACCTCGTCGACCGTGCCGATCTTGTCTCCGTTGCGGTCGACCGCCTTGTGGCCGATGAGGTCCCTGGGGTCGATGTCGGTCTGCACGCTTTCCTCCAGTGCGCTGAGCCAGCGGAACTCCCGCAGGAAGGCGGCAGGAGCGCCCGTCCCGTCCGCCACTCCACACCAAATGCCATGAATTGGGCGGGCGCGACCGGGGTGCGCCGGACGGGCTGCGGGCTGGGCCGTCCGGGGGACGCGCGTAGACCCGGGGTGACGGGAAGCACCCGTGATCGGATGGCCTCCCGCTGGTACCCTGGGCGGCGACCGCAGAGCCCGCTCGGGAGAGTCTCCGACCGCGAAAACCGCTGGTCGGGGCGCCGAAGGAGCAACTCCTCCCCGGAATCTCTCAGGCATCCGTACCGTGTGGGGTAGGTCACTCTGGAAAGCAGGGCAGGAGCGTCGGCACGGAAGCCGGCGATCACCACCCTCACCGACGGTGCAAGCCGACGGCGTGCCGCAGCGCGCCGTGCGGGCGAAGCTCTCAGGTCCCGATGACAGAGGGGGAGGCCTGACGGGTCCGCCCGCCGTGGCTCATTCGCTGTTCCGCAGCGAGGAAGGCCGGTAGGCGCGCGTACCCCCGCCGGTCCGTGACCAGGAGGCCTCGACCACCATGAACGCCCAGCCGAACGCGGGACGCCCCACCGGCGCCTCGACCCTCACCGAGCTTGAGCTGGCCAGCCCCTTCGAGAACCGCCACATCGGCCCCGACGCCGCCGCCCAGGAGAAGATGCTGGCGTCCGTCGGCTACGGCTCGCTGGACGAGCTCGCCGCCACGGCCGTGCCCGAGGCGATCCGCTCCATCACCGGCCTGGACCTGCCCGCGGGCCGGACCGAGGCCCAGGTCCTCGCCGAGCTGCGCGAGCTGGCCGGCCGCAACCAGGTCCTCCAGCCGATGATCGGCCTGGGCTACTACGGCACCTTCACGCCGCCGGTGATCCTGCGCAACGTCATGGAGAACCCGGCCTGGTACACGGCCTACACCCCGTACCAGCCGGAGATCTCGCAGGGCCGCCTGGAGGCGCTGCTCAACTTCCAGACCCTGGTCTCCGACCTGACCGGCCTGCCGACCTCCGGGTCGTCGCTGCTGGACGAGGGCACGGCGGCCGCCGAGGCGATGGCCCTGGCCCGCCGCGTCACCAAGGTCAAGGGCGGTGTCTTCCTGGTCGACGCCGAGACCCTGCCGCAGACCACCGCGGTGATCCAGACCCGTGCGGAGCCGACCGGTGTCGAGGTCGTCGTCGCCGACCTGTCCGACGGCATCCCGGCCGAGATCGCCGAGCGCGGCGTCTTCGGCGTGCTGCTGCAGTACCCGGGTGCCACCGGTGTCGTCCGCGACCTCACCCCGGTGATCGAGCAGGCGCACGGCCTGGGCGCGATCGTCGCCGTCGCCGCCGACCTGCTGGCGCTGACCCTGCTCAAGTCCCCGGGCTCGCTGGGCGCCGACATCGCCTGCGGCACCTCGCAGCGCTTCGGCGTGCCGATGGGCTTCGGCGGCCCGCACGCCGGCTACCTGTCGGTGCGCGCCGAGTACGCCCGCTCGCTGCCCGGCCGCCTGGTCGGCGTCTCCGTCGACTCCGACGGCAACCGGGCCTACCGCCTGGCGCTGCAGACCCGCGAGCAGCACATCCGCCGTGAGAAGGCCACCAGCAACATCTGCACCGCCCAGGTGCTGCTCGCCGTGATGGCCTCGATGTACGCCGTCTACCACGGCCCGGACGGCCTGGCCGACATCGCCCGCCGCACCCACCGCTACGCCGCGGCCCTCGCCGAGGGCCTGCGGGCCGGCGGCGTCGAGCTGCTGCACGGCGAGTTCTTCGACACCGTCACCGCGGTCGTCCCGGGCCGCGCCGCCGAGATCGCCGCCGCCGCCCGCGCCAACGGCATCAACGTCCACCAGGACGGCGAGGACCGGATCTCCGTCTCCACCGACGAGACCACCACCCGCGAGCACCTGGCCGGCGTCTGGGCCGCGTTCGGCGTCGACGCGGTCGAGGTCGCCGAGGCCGCCGACGCGCTGCCGGGCGCGCTGCTGCGCGAGGACGAGTACCTGACCCACCCGGTCTTCCACAGCCACCGCTCGGAGACCGCCATGCTGCGCTACCTGCGCCGCCTGTCGGACCGGGACTACGCGCTGGACCGGGGCATGATCCCGCTGGGCTCCTGCACCATGAAGCTCAACGCGACCACCGAGATGGAGGCGGTGACCTGGCCGGAGTTCGGTCAGCTGCACCCCTTCGCGCCGATCGAGCAGGCCCAGGGCTACCTGACCCTGATCCGCCAGCTGGAGCAGCAGCTCGTCGAGGTGACCGGCTACGACGCCGTCTCGATCCAGCCGAACGCGGGTTCGCAGGGCGAGCTGGCCGGTCTGCTGGCCGTCCGCGCCTACCACCACGCCAACGGCGACACCCAGCGCGACATCTGCCTGATCCCGTCCTCCGCGCACGGCACCAACGCGGCCTCGGCCGTGATGGCCGGCATGCGCGTCGTCGTGGTGAAGACCCTGGTCGACGGCGACGTGGACGTCGAGGACCTGAAGGCCAAGATCGAGCAGCACCGCGACAACCTGTCGGTGCTGATGGTCACCTACCCGTCGACCCACGGCGTGTACGAGACCGAGATCACCGAGATCTGCGCCATGGTGCACGAGGCCGGCGGCCAGGTGTACGTGGACGGCGCCAACCTGAACGCCCTGGTCGGCCTGGCCAAGCCGGGCAAGTTCGGCGCGGACGTCTCGCACCTGAACCTGCACAAGACCTTCTGCATCCCGCACGGCGGCGGCGGCCCGGGCGTCGGCCCGGTCGCGGTGCGCGCCCACCTGGCGCCGTACCTGCCGAACCACCCGCTGCAGTCGGAGGCCGGCCCGGCCACCGGTGTCGGTCCGATCTCGGCCGCGCCGTGGGGCTCGGCGGCGATCCTGCCGATCTCCTGGGCGTACGTCCGGCTGATGGGCGGCGAGGGCCTCAAGCACGCGACCCAGGTCGCGGTGCTGAACGCCAACTACATCGCCAAGCGCCTGGCGCCGCACTTCCCGGTGCTCTACACCGGCCCGGGCGGGCTGGTCGCGCACGAGTGCATCATCGACCTGCGCCCGCTGACCAAGGAGACGGGCGTGACGGTGGACGACATCGCCAAGCGCCTGATCGACTACGGCTTCCACGCGCCGACGATGTCCTTCCCGGTGGCCGGCACGCTGATGATCGAGCCCACCGAGTCCGAGGACCTGCACGAGATCGACCGCTTCTGCGACGCGATGATCGAGATTCGGGCCGAGATCGACAAGGTCGGCTCGGGCGAGTGGGTGGCCGACGACAACCCGCTGCGCAACGCCCCGCACACCGCCGCCGAGCTGGCCGGCGACTGGGCGCACGGCTACTCGCGGCAGGAGGCGGTCTTCCCGGCGGGCGTGAACCCGGCGGACAAGTACTGGCCGCCGGTGAGCCGGATCGACGGCGCGTACGGCGACCGCAACCTGGTCTGCTCCTGCCCGCCGCTGGACGAGTACGGCGTCTGACGGACCCGGGCGCCGGGAGCGCCCGGACGTTCGGCAGGGCCCCGGCGGAACTCTCCGCC
>NZ_JBHWCL010000272.1:0-4718 GCF_042735125.1 Kitasatospora sp. NPDC059599
CGGTCCCGGGCGACCGGAGGCACCCGCGGAGGGGGTGAATGGACCGCATGTCCCGACGTCGTTCCGCGCCCCGCTCCGCCGCCCCGCGGCTGCTGCCCTCCTCCCCCTGCCCGTGCGGCCTGTCGGCCGCCTACGGCGACTGCTGCGGCCGGCTGCACCGCGGCCAGGCCGCGGCGACCACCGCCGAATCGCTGATGCGCTCCCGGTTCAGCGCCTTCGCGGCGCAGGACGAGGCGTACCTGCTGCGGACCTGGCACCCGGACACCCGTCCCGCCGAGGTCGACTTCGACCCGGCGCTGCGCTGGACCCGGCTGGAGGTGGTCTCCACCTCCGAGGGCGGCGCGTTCCACGCGACGGGCACCGTCGCCTTCCGCGCGCACTGGACCGAGGGCGGCGAGGAGGGCGTGCTCACCGAGCACAGCCGCTTTGTGCGGCACGAGGGCGCCTGGGTCTACGTCGACGCCCTCTCGCTCGGCTGAGCCCGCCCCGCCGTCGTTACAGGTAGTCGTCGAGGCGCCCCAGGGCGAAGCCGGCCGCGGTGACGTCGTTGACGACCTTGCGCAGCAGGTCCGGCATGGAGGCCTTCCAGATGTCCTGGCCCCGGAAGTGGGTGAGGATGATGTCCCCCGGGTGCAGCTTGCGGTCGTCGTAGCGCCACTCCATGTGGTCCGGGAAGGCCTCCTCGTTCCACAGCGGCACCGCCTGCACCCCGCAGGAGGCCGCCGCGCGCAGCGTGTCGTCGTTGTACTCGCCGTACGGCGGCCGGAACAGCCGGGGGCGGACGCCGATCTGCTGCTCCAGCTGGTCCTGCTGGTTGCAGACCTCCTGGCGCTGGGTCTCGTAGTCCAGGACCTTCAGGTTGCGGTGGTTGATCGTGTGGTTGTTGATCTCCACGCCCTGGGCGTGCAGGTCGCGGAAGTAGCCGTAGTTCTCGCGGACCAGGTAGTCGGACACGAAGGCGCTGAGCGGGATGCCCAGCTCCTCGGCCATCCGGGAGAACGCGGGGTCCTTCTCCGCGCCGTCGTCGACGGTCAGGAAGACCACCTTGTCGTCGGTCGGCACCCGGTAGACCACCGGCGGGCGGCCCTCGGCGAGCTTGACGCCCTGGACGGGGGTGAGCCGGGCCCTGGTCGCCGGGCGCGGCGGGGCCTTCAGCGGCGTGCTCTCCAGGCCCCAGCGCCGCGCGGTCTCCAGGGCGGTCCGGGCGTCCGCCTCCTGGCGGGCGGCCGCCTCGCTGCTGGTCTCCTCCTCCAGGCGGGCCGCGCCGGGCAGCATCGGTGGCGCCGCCGGCGGGCGGCCCGCACCGTGCCCTGCGGCGTCCGCTCCCGCGGGGGCCGCGGCGGCCTCCACGGCGGGTGCCGCGTCCGCACCGGCCGGCGCCGTCCCGGCCGGTGCGGCCTTCGGCCCGGCGGGGGCGGCCGGGGCTGCGCAGCCGACGAGGACGGCGGAGAGGCAGACGGTGGCCAGCAGGCCGGTCCGCACACCGCTCCGGCCCTTCTGACTCCCCCTCAAACCCCCATTAATCCGACAATCTGATGGTCTATCCATAGCTGCACTGCTCCCCCACCGCGCACCCCCGTCAATCCCCCCATCACCCGTGCGGGGCAACGGCGCACCGCGGTCCTTGCCCTTCCTTTGCCGACCGCCCGTCCGCCGACCCCGTCGGGCCGCCGCACCGGTCGCCCGGCCGTACCCGGCCGCACCGACCGGGCCCGGAGGCGCACCGAAAACCGATTGCGACGGGGGGAGGGCGGAGTGGATCATGCGCGCATGACGAACACCTCGCCCCGCCGCTCCGACCTCTGGGCCGTCGCCACGGCCGACGTGACCTCCGACGAGGCCCTGGAGCTGCTGCGCGAGTACTTCTACGACGTGGCCAACCGCTACTACCGCCTGCACTTCGGCCGGGAGGGCGCCCCCGAGGAGTTGGAGTCCGGGCTGGCCGACTCCCCCAGCGGCGACCTCGTCGCCCCGGACGGCCTGTTCCTGATCGGCCGTCACGACGGCGCCGCCCACTCCTGCGCGGGCCTGCGGCGGCTCGACGCCACCACCGTCGAACTCACCCGCGTGTACGTCCGGCCCGCCCTGCGCGGCACCGGCGGCGGTGCCCGTCTGATCGCCGCCGTCGACGAGGGAGCCCGGGCCCTGGGCGCCGACCGGATCGTCCTCGACACCCGCCTCGACCTGGTCGAGGCCCGCGCGCTCTACCTCCGGAACGGCTACCGGGAGATCCCGGCCTACAAGAGCGGCCCGTACGCCGAGGTCTGGTACGGCAAGGAACTCGGCGCCCCCGATCAGCAGGGGCGCTGAGCACCACCGGTCCGGACGCCCCGACGCCGGGCGCCGGCCGAACCCGGCGGCGGTCGCCGGGAACGGTTCGGGTCTAGCGCGCGCCGGCCTCGGAGCGGCGCTCCCGGCCGTCCGTCAGGGCGGTCCGGAGTTCCGCCGCCGAGGGCGGGTTCGCGCCCGGGCGGGCGACAGTCAGGGCGGCGGCCGTCACCCCGTGGGTGAGGCAGGTCCGCAGGTCCTCGCCGGACACGCGGGCGTGCAGGAAGGCGGCCGTGAAGGAGTCCCCGGCACCGACGGTGTCCGCGACCGGCACCGGGACGGCCGCCGCCTCGACCCGGACGCCCTCGGCGGTGCGGGCGAACGCCCCGTCGGCACCGAGGGTCACCGCGACGACGGCGGGGCCGAGCGCCAGCCAGCGCTCGGCGACCGCGTCGGGCCGCTCGCCCGGGTAGAGCCAGGCCAGGTCCTCGTCGCTCGCCTTGACCAGCTCGCTCAGTGCCACGCAGCGCTCGACCCGCCGGACGGCACCGGCCCGCTCGCCCATCAGCGCGGGGCGCACATTGGGGTCGTAGCTGATCGGCGTCCGTCCGCGCCACCGCTCCACCAGCGCCAGCACCGCGGCCGCGCCCGGCTCGGTGACCGCGCCGATCGAGCCGACGTGGATCGCGGCGGGTGTCCCCGCGGGGTCGGCCGGCCCGGTCGGCGCGCTCGCCCCCGGCAGCGCGGTCGGGGGGAACGTCCAGCCGATGTCGAAGGTGTACTGCGCCCGCCCCCGGTCGTCCAGCCGCACCACGGCCGAGGGCGTCCGCGCGACCCCGGCGGCCCGTACCCGTACGCCCGCCGATTCCAGGTGGGCCCGGATCAACCGGCCGTTTTCGTCCGGTCCCAGCTCGGTGAGCAGCGTGGCCGGGCGGCCCAGACGGGCCAGGCCGTACGCCACGTTCGCGGGGCTGCCGCCGGGGTGCACCCGGTCCGGGGCACCGTCCGTGCGGACGACGTCCGCGACGCACTCGCCGATCACCAGAACGTGCGAATCCGGGCTGATCACGGCGGCTCCTGGCATCCGGGGCGGGGCTCGACTCGGCCGCCAGCCTACGGGGTGCGTCCGCACGGGCCGTGCCCGGGCACGGAAGTACGGCCGCCGGACCTGGTCCAGGAACTCCGGCGGCCGTGGCCCCGTCCGTCAGGGGACGAAGCACTCCTGACGTTAGACGGCCGCCGGGGGCCCCGCCATCACCGTGGGCCGTCCGGGGGACGACGGGGTGTCGTCGGGCCCTCCGGATCGCTTGGCACCGGGCCCGGAGGCGCCCTGGCCCACGTACGCGGTGCGCGGCCACCGCGGACGACGTCCGCACCGCCTCCGAGGTGTCCGGGGAGGACCTGGGCGGGCTCCTCGGCGACCGGCCGTCCGGGTCGGGCACGCCCCGATGCCGGGGCACCCGGACCGGGCGGTGGGGCCGGCGGGGGCCGTGCCGGGCGGTGCCACGGCCACGGCCACGGCCACGGCTACGGGGACGGCGGGCCCGGCGGGCCGTCAGGACGGGGCGGCGGGGGCGGGCGGGACCGGGGTGGCCCGGGGCTCCGGGACGCTCTGACGGCGCCGCTGGGGCTGCCGGTGCACGCCCCGGCGCGCCGCTTCGCGTCCGGTCGCCGTGTACGCGCCCTGACCGGCCGGGGCGGGTGGGGCCATGGTGGTTCCCACGGCCCGCCCGCCGCCCGGCCTGAGTCCCGGTCGGTTCGCGGGCCGTCCAACGTCTCCGCGCGGGTCCTCGCCGCGGTGCGCGCGGCGCGGTCGGAGGCCGGCACGGTCGGCGACCGCCGCGCTCCGGGGCCTTCCGCGTCCCCGCTCTCGCCCGGTTGTCAGTGGCCGGTGCTAGCGTTCCGACCACGATCGAGGAACGGTCGGGAACGAACGGGGGGTCTTCTCATGGATGTTGGGCTGCGGGAGTTCGGGGTCGAGGTCTACGACCGCTGGACGGCGCTGTGGAACGGCGAGTTGGAGCTGGCCGAGAAGATCATGGCGCCCGACTTCACCCTGCGGTACACGCAGGCGGGCTCGGAGCTGTTCGACGAGGTGCGGACGCCGGCCGGGCTGGCCGAGGTGATCCGGCAGTGGCACGCCAAGCGGTCCGAGCTGCGATTCGAAGCCGAGGGCGTCGCGGTGGTGGATCTGGAGTCGGTCGACGGGGCCGTGTCCGGCCTGGTGGCCCGGCCCTACCTGGCGAGCTTCTCGGACGGCGAGGGCGGCACGGTGGCGCGCAGCGGGACGGACATCCTGCGGGTCGACGGCGGGCTGATAACCGAGGTCTGGTCGGTCTCCTCCGGTTCCGCCGGGCGGACGTTCTACCGGGCCTGACGCACCGTCGACACGGGTGCGGGGTGCGCGGCGGGCGGCCCGTGCGGGCCGCCCGCCGTAACCCTTCCAGCGC
>NZ_JBHWCL010000273.1:0-4567 GCF_042735125.1 Kitasatospora sp. NPDC059599
GCTCGGGTGAGCGCGTCGGCGGCCTTCCGGCCCGGCTGGGTCAGCGGGCGGGGCGCAGGGCCGCGGTCGCCGTGCGGCCGAGCCAGACTCCCAGCAGGGCCTGCAGCAGTCCGAGCAGCAGGGTGACCGCGATGACCAGCGAGGCCAGGGCGGGCAGCCCGGCCAGGGCGGCCACCGTGCGGGCGGTGCCGGCCACCGCCTCGCCGGAGGCGGCGCGCCACCCGAGGGGGGCGCCCCAGCCGGCCAGGGCGGCCGCGGTGCCGGCCAGGACGGCGGTGCGGGCGCGCAGACCGCGGACCGCCGTCGCCGTCCCGATGGCCAGGCCGCTCAGGAACGGCAGGTACCACAGGCCCCAGAGCGGGCCGACGGCCACCACGGCGGCGGCACCGACCAGTGCGGCGGGGAGGGCGAACCGGACGGCCTGCCGGCCGCTCGCGGGGCCGCCCTCGGGGTCGGACGGGCGGTCGCGCTTGAGCGTGGGGGCGTGCCAGTCGGCCAGCGCGGTGCGGAACTCCCGCTAGTCGCGGGCCTTCTTGACGGAGAGCAGGACGGCCAGGTCGGGGGAGGGGATGTTGCCCATCCAGTCGACCGAGGTGGTCTGCCCGGCCCGGGTCAGCACCGGTCCGTGCACCGTGAGGTCGACGGCGAAGTGCTCGGCGTCGCCGCCGCGGACCGGGATGGTGTACTCCACCCGCTCCATCGGGTGCCAGGCGTTGTTCCAGTAGTACTGGCCGGGGTGGTCGGGGCTGGTCTGCTCGCTGTAGAAGACCGTCGACTGGTTCTGCGCGTCCGTCAGGGGCCAGGAGATGTCGGCGTTCCGGCCGATCAGCACACCGGGCACGGACTCGGCGTCGACCAGGGCGGGCGGCTCGGCCTCGGTGGCCGGCACCACGGTGAGCACCGGCGGCACCTCGGCCATCGGCAGCACGTGCTGGCGCGGCACGCCGTCGTGCTCGGGGAACAGGGTGCGCAGGGCCCGCGTGCCGTTCCAGCACGTCGGCCGGCGCGGACCGCAGCGCCTCGTGGTCGACCGGGCCGGTCAGCCGCAGTGCCACCGGGACGTTGTACGAGGCGTCGCCGCCCTGGAGGCGGTCGTTGAACCAGAGCGCCAACTGTGCGTACGAGAGCGGTGTTTCCGCGGGCAGGCTGTGTTCGCCCAGCACGGGGCATCCCTCCGGGTGAACCCGTCCCGCCGGCCGGGTGGGCCGGGCGGGCCGGGCGGGCCGGAGGTGGTGGTCCGGTGGCTCGTGGCCGTTGGGGCCCGCCGACGTCCCTCGGCGGGGGGTACTACCGCGGGGCGCGGGTGGGTGTCACGCGGTCCAGCGGTAGGTCATGTCGGGCTCGTTCTCCTCGTTGCGGCTGCCGTCGTCGGTGTCCACCACGACGAAGCCGTGCCGCTCGTAGAAGGCGCGGGCCTCGGTGTTCTTCTGGAAGACGTGCAGCGAAAGCTCCTGCGGGCTCGCCGACTTGACGGCCTGCAGCAGCTGCGTCCCGATGCCCCGGCGGCGCACGTCGGGGCGCAGGTAGAGGTGGTCGAGCAGGGTGCCGTCGAGTGAGGCGAAGCCCAGGAGGGCGCGGGTGTCGGCGTCCTCGGCGAGCCAGACGCGGGTGCCCGGCAGTACCACGTGGGTGATCCAGCCCAGGGTGGCCTCGTCGCTGTGCAGTCGGGGGAGGTACGGCATGGTCGCGGCACGGGAGGCCAGGAAGACCTCGGCGACGGCGCCGGCGTCCTCGGCCGCCGCGGCCCGCAGTCGGACGGTCCCGGTGAACGGCGCGTCGGATGGCATCCACAACTCCTCGATCGGGGCATCATGGGCAGTGCTGCCGCGGGTGGACCACCCTGGACGGAACATGCGAACGGCACCCGCCGCGACCCGATGTCGAAAATCGGGTGCGCAGCGGGTGATTGAGCCGAATCTCCCCCGGATGGGCCGTGTGAAGCGGACCCAGCGGCGTTGATCTTCGGTCAACATAACACCTGGTCATGGACGTGGGAGCCCTCCTGGGCGGGTTTCTGACAAGGCGATTCTGCGGTTAGATGAGCGCGCGCCGTTCGTGCGATCGGAATCCAACCGGCGAGGCCCCGGCGGCCGTTGTGAAATCGCGTCGGCCGGACGCGTTCCGCGCCCGGCCGGAAGCCGGGCCCGGATGTCCGGTCCCGAGGAGGCCCGCCGGCCCGGGACGGCGAGTCCTCGGTGCGCGCTTCCGCCACGCCGAGCGCACCGCCGAGGGCCCGGCCTACCTCGACTGGTTCCGCGCGCAGGGCCACACCGACCTCCTGTGGCCCGAGCACATCAACGAGGGCGAGGGCGACTACCTGCTGGTCGGCCGCCGCCTGCTCGCCGGCACCGGTTTCCGCACCGACCCGCGGTCGCACGCCGAGGCGCAGGAGTTCTTCGGCGTCCCGGTGACCGGACTGACCCTGGTCGACCCGGAGTTCTACCACCTGGACACCGCCCTCGCCGTCCTCTCCGACGACGAGGTCATGTACTACCCGGAGGCCTTCACCCCGGGCAGCCGCGCGGTGCTGCGCGAGCTGTTCCCGGACGCGGTCCTGGCGACCGCCGAGGACGCTGCCGTCTTCGGCCTCAACGCGTTCTCCGACGGCCGCAACGTCCTGCTGCCCGAATCGGCCACCCACCTGACCGGCGAACTGCGGCGGCGCGGCTTCGACCCGATCGGCGTGGACCTCACCGAACTGCTCAAGGCCGGTGGCAGCGTCAAATGCTGCACCCTGGAGCTGCGGGGGTAGCCGGCGGTCCGGGGGACGGGGGGACGGGGAGCTGCGGGCCGTCGGCCCCCGTTCTCACGCCGCCGCGCGTTCGACCCCGGCGAGCACGGAGCGCGGGAGCCAGAGGCTGCCGGTGCCGGCCAGGGCGACGGCCGCCGCCCCGACCAGGACCGGGACGACGCCGACCCGTGAGGCGAGCCAGCCCCCGGCGAAGGCGCCGACCGGCAGGGTGGCGGTCAGCACCGCCTGGAGGAAGGCGTTGACCCGGCCCAGCAGGTGTGCGGGCGTGGCGAGTTGCCGTCCGGTGGTCATCGCGATCGACCACACCGTGGCCAGTGGGGCGAACAGCAGCTGGTACAGCACCAGCACCGCGAACGCCGCCCCCAGCGAGGCCGCCGGGATGAGGAACAGGGCGGCCCCCGCGCCCACCGCGCACACCCGGACGGCCCGGGTCGTGCCCAGTGCCCGGGCCACCGGGGTCGCGGCGAGCACGCCGGCGCCCGTGCCCACGGCGTACGCGGCGTAGACCGTGCCGAGCTGCCACGGGGCCAGCCCCAACTCCCGTTCGGCGTACAGCACGAACAGGCCGCTCGCGGCGCCGCCGCCGAGGTTCAGTCCGGCCGCGGCCAGGGCCTGGCGGCGCAGCGGCGTCTCGCGCCGGATCACCGCCAGCCCCTCCCGCAGGGCCTCGATCCGGGAGCGGGCCCCCGCGCCCGCCTCCCGCGGCGGGCGGTCCAGTGACGCGGGCAGGGCGAGGAAGAGCGCGCCGCCGACGAGGTACGCGGCGCACTCCACCAGCAGCGCCGGCGCCGGGTCGACGAGGCCGATCAGGACGCCGCCGAGCGCCGGCCCGCCGATCAGGCCGACCGTCCGGGCCCCGGTGAGCGAGGAGTTGGCGGGCAGCAGGTGCGCGGCGGGCACCACGCGGGGCAGGCCGGACTGCAGCGCGACGCCCTGGACGGAGCCCAGCGCGCCGGAGAGCGCGGCCGCGGCGAACAGGTGCGGCCAGGTCGGTCCGTCCAGTGCGGCCGCGAGTGGCACGCTCCCGACGACGGGCACCTGGAGCCAGGCCCCCGCCACCAGCAGCCGGCGCAGCCGGGCCCGGTCGACGAGGACGCCGATCAGCGGGCTCAGCAGCACCCCCGGCAGGTAGGTCGTCGCCACGAGCGCGGAGACGCCCAGCGGGCCAGCGCCCAGATGGGCGATGGCCAGCAACGGCAGTGCCAGGGCGGTGACCTGGCGGCCCACCGAGCCGGTCAGCTGCTCGACCACGAGGAGCAGCAGTGGCCGGTTCCGGCGCAGGGGCGGGGGTGGGTCCGCGTCGGGGGAAGCTCCCATGGCCGTCTCCTCCGTCAGTCGACCGGCATGCACCTCGGACCCTACGTGAAAGCGGCGGGCGCACACCCGGACATCCTGATTCCCGGCGGCGCGCTTGTACCCCAAGTAGGCGAAATCAAACGGAAGTTGCGATCTCGATCGCGTTGACCTTGCATGAGCATGGCGCTTAGGGTCGTGGGACAGCTGTTGTCTGAGAGGAGTCAAGGATGACGCAGAACACGACAGAAACGCCCAGCTACGAGTCGTTGGTCGAGGACGCGCTGCGGGAGCTCTCCGCGGCCGAGTCGGCCGAGGTGCTCGTGCCGGTGGGCAGCGGCGACGAAGGCCCGCTGATGGCCTGGTTCGTCGCGACCTGACAGGTCCGGCAAAGCCCTCGGGAGTTCCGGGCCCGGGGCCCCCGCCCCGGCCGGAGACCGCCAGTGCACCCCCCGCGGCCAGCGAGGGCGGGAGGACACAAAATAAAAACCAACGAGACACAGAGGGAGGACGAGCAAGCGC
>NZ_JBHWCL010000274.1:0-4463 GCF_042735125.1 Kitasatospora sp. NPDC059599
CGGAACGCGGGGAGGCCCCCGGGTCCGTTCTCACGGACCCGGGGGCCTCCCGGTGCTGCACGTCGGCTCGGTCGGCCCGGTTCGGACCGGCCGGGTTCAGCCGAGGTTGGCGAGCGCCTCGTTGAAGGTCTTCGACGGGCGCATCACGGCCGCGGCCTTGGCCGGGTCCGGCTGGTAGTAGCCACCGAGGTCGACCGGCGAGCCCTGGACGGCGATCAGCTCGTCGACGATGGTCTGCTCCTGCGCGGTCAGCGCCTCGGCCAGGCCGGCGAAGGCCTGGGCCAGCTCGGCGTCCGCGGTCTGCTGGGCCAGCTCCTGGGCCCAGTAGGTGGCCAGGTAGAAGTGGCTGCCGCGGTTGTCGATGCCACCGAGGCGGCGGCTCGGCGACTTGTCCTCGTTGAGGAAGGTTCCGGTGGCCCGGTCCAGGGTGTCGGCCAGCACCTGGGCGCGGGCGTTGCCGGTGGTGGTGGCCAGGTGCTCGAAGCTGGCGGCCAGCGCGAAGAACTCGCCCAGGCTGTCCCAGCGCAGGTAGTTCTCCTTGACGAGCTGCTGGACGTGCTTCGGGGCGGAGCCGCCGGCGCCGGTCTCGAACAGGCCGCCGCCCGCCATCAGCGGGACGACCGACAGCATCTTGGCGCTGGTGCCCAGCTCCAGGATCGGGAACAGGTCGGTCAGGTAGTCACGCAGCACGTTGCCGGTCACCGAGATGGTGTTCTCGCCACGGCGGATGCGCTCCAGCGAGAACGTGGTGGCCTCGACCGGGGACTTGATCTCGATCTGCAGGCCGGTGGTGTCGTGCTCCGGCAGGTAGCGCTTGACCTTCTCGATCAGCACCGCGTCGTGGGCGCGGGTCTCGTCCAGCCAGAACACCGCCGGGTCGCCGGTGGCGCGGGCGCGGGAGACGGCCAGCTTGACCCAGTCCTGGATCGGCAGGTCCTTGGTCTGGCAGGCGCGGAAGATGTCGCCGGGCTGGACGGCCTGCTCCAGCACCACGTTGCCCTCGGCGTCGACCAGGCGGACGGTGCCGGCGGCCTCGATCTCGAAGGTCTTGTCGTGGGAGCCGTACTCCTCGGCCTTCTGGGCCATCAGGCCGACGTTCGGCACCGAGCCGATGGTGGCCGGGTCGAGGGCGCCGTTGGCGCGGCAGTCGTCGATGACGGCCTGGTACACGCCGGAGTAGCTGCTGTCCGGCAGCACGGCGAGGGTGTCGGCCTCCTGGCCGTCCGGGCCCCACATGTGGCCGGAGGTGCGGATCATGGCCGGCATCGAGGCGTCGACGATGACGTCGCTCGGCACGTGCAGGTTGGTGATGCCCTTGTCGGAGTCGACCATGGCCAGGGCCGGGCCCTCGGCCAGCTCGGCCTCGAAGGAGGCCTTGATCTCGGCGCCGTTCGGCAGCGCGTCCAGGCCGGCCAGGATGCCGCCGAGGCCGTTGTTCGGGTTCAGACCGGCGGCGGTCAGCGCCTCGCCGTAGGCGGCGAAGGTCTTCGGGAAGAAGGCGCGCACGACGTGGCCGAACACGATCGGGTCGGAGACCTTCATCATGGTCGCCTTGAGGTGCACCGAGAACAGCACGCCCTCGGCCTTGGCACGGGCCACCTGGGCGGCCAGGAACTCGTTCAGGGCGGCGGCGCGCATCACGGAGGCGTCGACGACCTCGCCGGCCAGCACCGGGACCTTCTCGCGCAGCACCGTGGTGGTGCCGTCCTCGCCGACCAGCTCGATGCGCAGGGCACCGTCGGCCTCGACCACGGCGGACTTCTCGGTGGACCGGAAGTCGTTCTCGCCCATGGTGGCGACGTTGGTCTTGGACTCGGCGGTCCAGGCACCCATGCGGTGCGGGTGGGTCTTGGCGTAGTTCTTGACCGACTGCGGCGCGCGGCGGTCCGAGTTGCCCTCGCGCAGGACCGGGTTGACGGCGCTGCCCTTGATCTTGTCGTACCGGGCGCGGACGTCCTTGTCCTCGTCGGTCTGCGGGTCGTCCGGGTAGTCCGGCAGGGCGTAGCCCTGGGCCTGCAGCTCGGCGACGGCGGCCTTCAGCTGCGGCACGGAGGCCGAGACGTTCGGCAGCTTGATGATGTTGGCGCTCGGGGTCTTGGCCAGCTCGCCCAGCTCGGCGAGGGCGTCGCCGATCCGCTGCGCCTCGGTCAGACGCTCCGGGAAGCTCGCGATGATCCGCCCGGCCAGGGAGATGTCGCGGGTCTCCACCCGCACACCCGCGGTCGAGGCGTACGCCTGGACAACCGGCAGGAACGAGTAGGTCGCCAGGGCCGGAGCCTCGTCGGTGTGCGTATAGATGATGGTCGAGTCAGTCATCGGTACTCCGCTTCAGGTCTCCAACGTCTTGACGTCAAGATATCTCGTCACGGGCCCCTCGCTCCACCTCCCCCCGCCCCGGAGCGCGCGCCGGTCCCCCGGGGGGCGCCCCGCGGCCGTGCCGGGGGCCGGAATCCACGGTCGTCCGAGCCGGGACGGGGGGCAACCGGAGCGCCGCCGGCGCGTGGGTGTGGTCCACCCGGGTGAGCCGAACGTCAGGAGTGCGTCAACGCACCACCCCATTCGGTCAACGCCGCGTCAGGACCGGCGACGCCCGGGGCGGGCCGACCTAGCGTCGAGGGAGCAGTCACGGCAGGCACCACCACCCACCCGGGAGCACCGCATGGCCAGCGTCTGGCACGTACCGGTCACCACCACCGACACCGGCAGCACCACCGGTACCGGCAGCACCACCGCACTCCGCCTGTTCCGCCTGCGCGACGGTCGCCGCTGCGCGGTCGGATTCTCCAGCCCCGAGGCCCTCGCCGCCCTCCTCGGGCCGGACCAGGCGCACACCGAGCTCGCCGAACCCGCCCTGCGCGACCTCACCACCCCGCTCGGGGTGGACGCCCTGGTCCTGGACCCGAGGCTGGTCGCCCCGCCCGTCACCACCCCCGCCGCGCCGCCCGCCCCGGCCCCGACCGCACAGCTCCAGCACCGGTGACCGCCCCGCTCCAGCTCGTCCCGGGCGGCCTGGGCCCCGAGGACCACCGGCGGCCGGCCCGGTCACTGCACGCGATCGCCCGGATCAGCCACGGCCCGGTCCCGCTCGACTTCGACCGGCTCGCCGCCGAGTTCCCGGCCGTCCGGAGCGGCCTCGCTCTCGCCGGAGACGCCGACCTGGAGCTCCGGCTCGCCTGCACCGGCCCGGAGGAGTTACGGGCCGTCGCCGCGGCCCTGCACCGTGCGGGTGCCGCGAAGGTCCGCATCGACCTGGTCCTGCGCACTCTCACCCCGGCCCCGGTGACCCTGCGACCGGTGCCGTGAGACGCGCCCGGCCGTGAGCCCCGCCCGGCCGTGGGGCGTGTCCGACCGTGAGGTGCGCCCGACCGCGGGGTCACCGGGCCGGGCGCTCACTCCTCGCCGGGGCGCGGGTCCGGGTTGATCGCCTGGTAGTCGATGGGCTGGCCCCAGGCGTCGTCGCCGACGGCGTCGGCGCAGTAGCCGCTGCCCTCGACGTGCCCGCCCGCGTCCCGGCACTGCTCGGCGGTGACGTCCCGGAGCCCGGTCGCCGCCGCCGGAACAGCGGCGGCGACCGCGGCACCGGCGGCGGTGGCGGTGGCGAGCAGGACGACGGACGCGGTCGTGGCGGCCACCCGGGCCAGGTGTGAGCTGTTCATGCGGACCACCCCAGCACGCCCGCCCGCCCGCTGCGACCACAGGACGCCCGGCCGGGTGGCCGGCCGGCCGGGCCGGCCCCGCACCCCCGGCCACCCCGCCCGGGCGCGCTACACCCGGGCCAGGGCCGCGATCGCCCCGAGCAACAGCGTCGAGCCCGCCAGCAGGCCCGCCGTGACGGGCTCGCCCAGGAACAGCACGCCGATCACCGCCGCCGTGGCCGGCTCCAGCAGCACCAGGACCGCCGCCGTCGCGCCCGGCACGGCGGTCAGCCCGGTGAAGTACCAGCGGTAGGCGAACAGCGTGGGCACCGTGCCGAGGAACAGCAGCGCGGCGCCGGTCGACACCGGGTCCCCGGCCGTCGGCAGCACGCCCTGGACGGCCGCGAACGGGAGCAGGCAGAGCAGCCCGGTGGTGAAGGCTCCGGTGCCGGCCCGGGCTGAGCCGCCGCCCCGCGCCCAGAGCGTGAGGCCGCTCTGCCCCGCGCCCGCGACGACGGCCAGGGCCGCGCCCAGCGCCGGGCGCGGGCCGGTCGCCGGGGCGGCGACCAGCAGGACGAGCCCGGCGAGGGCCAGGGCGACGGCGGCGAGCGCGCGACGGGTGAGCCGCTCGCCGAGCAGCACGTGCGCGCCGAGGCTGGTGAGCACCGGCCCGGCGCCGATGGTGATCAGGGTGCCCAGCCCCAGGCCCGCGTAGTGCACGGAGCCGAAGTAGGCGCACTGGCTGATCGCCAGACCGAGCCCGGTCAGCACGGCGGCGGCCGGCCCGGGGGGGGCCGGGCCCCCCCCGCCCCCCCCCGGGCGCCGCAC
>NZ_JBHWCL010000275.1:0-4430 GCF_042735125.1 Kitasatospora sp. NPDC059599
GTCCGGGGGGATTTCCCCCCGGACACCCGGCCCGATTTCGGCGGTGTTCCGCGGCGTTCCACCGTGTTCTTCCGGGCTGCTTTCCCGGGTTCCGGAGGCAGCCGGCGACCGGCGGACGATCTGCGGGCCGGCCGGGCGCCGCTCCGACGGCCCTGCCCACCGGAGGCCCGGAGGTGACCCCGACGCCCGGCCTGGCGGCCCGAAGGCGGTGGGGGTGCGCTCCGGCGCCGCTCCGGCTCAGCCATCCTTCGCCGCGGCGGCGTCGGGGCGGGTGCGTCCGGGGCCGCGCGGCGGCGCGCACCGGGGGGAAGGGCCGCTGCCTGCGGCACCCTGGCGCCGCCGGACGATCTCTGACACCATCTCAGCCGACGTGAACGAATCGTGTACCCAGCGTTCACCTCAGCTACACAAATCCCGAGTCGTCGAGAGAGATCTGAGGCCTGCCATGAAGACCTTACGGACCCACACCTCGCACCTGGTGACGGTCGTGCTGCTGCTCCTGGGCATGATGACCGCCGCGAGCGCGCAGGCGCAGGCGGCCCCGCAGCGGGTCACCGGCAGCACGACCATCTGCTCCTTCTCCCCCGTCCCCGCCGGGTGGGTCGTCACCAGCTCGTACAGCAGCTGGGGCTGTCCCGGCTCCGGCGTCTCGTACACGATCACCGACACGGCCGGGCAGACCAACCTCACCATCTGCTCCTTCTCCCCCAAGCCGGCCGGGTGGGTGGTGACCAGCTCCTACAGCACCGGCAACTGCGCGGGCAGCGGCATCGCCTACGGCTTCCACAACGTGGCCAACGACCTCAACGTCGGCGCGTGCTCGATGACCCCGATCCCGGCGGGCTGGGTGATCAGCAGCTCGTACAGCAGCAGCAACTGCGCCGGCACCGGCGTCGCCTACTCGCTGCACAACACGGTCAACGACACCAGCACCGGCGCGTGCTCCATGACCCCGGTCCCGGCCGGGTGGGTCGTCACCAGCTCCGCCAGCAGCAGCAACTGCGCCGGCACCGGCATCTCCTACACCCTCTTCAAGATCACCACGCAGACCTCCGCCGTCGTCTGCTCCTTCTCCCCGCTGCCCGCCGGGTGGGTCGTCAGCAGCTACTACCCCAGCAGCAACTGCTACGGCAGCGGCGTCGCCTACTCCATCCGCAAGGCCTGACCCCGGGCAGCGCGTGCACGCAGGGCCGCTCGGCCGCCCGGGGGCGCGTCCCCTCTCCCGGCCGCCGGGCGGCCCTGCCGCCGTCTCCCGGACACGACGGCGGGGAAGCGGCCCGGTCCGTGCGGCCTGCCGCGACGGCACCCGGAAGCGGCGGCACCCCGGGGAGGAGCCTCGTGGGCACGTGGGGCAGCGGGAACGTCGAGGGCGACACGACCCCGGACCACCCGTCGGCCGTCGTCGACCGGCTCGTCACCGGGGCCGCCGAGGCGACGGCCGGCGCCCTGCCGCGGGCCGCGACAGCCGGGGAACGGAAGGCCGCATCCACGGACGTCCGGGACCGGACCACCGGCGGCCCGGGACCCGCCCCCGGCTTCGGGAGCGAACGCCGCGCCGCCTGAACCACACCCCCGACCGGCCCGCCGGCACCGCCCGCGACGGCGAACCCGCACCGTGACCACGCCCGGCGCGACGACCGGGTCCGCACGAGGGCAGCGCCCCACCCGCGCACAGCCGCTCCGGCGCCGGGCGGCCCTGCCCGTCCGCGGGCGGCGGACCGCCCCCGCCGGCCCGGCCGCGGGTCGCTCCCACGAGGTGCACCGGCCCACGGCACCGCCCTCCGGGCGCCGGTCCACGGGGAGTCCGGCGACGGCGATCATCTGCGCGAGCGGCATCCGGTCCGACCTGACGGAGGCCGCCGGCCCCGGGGGACGGCGAGCGCGCCGTCGTCACCCCGGGCCGCCCCGCCCCTGCCGCCCTCCCCGGCTCCTGGGCCCGGAGCCCCGGCAGGTCCGCCGGGACCGCGGCCCCGGAACGGCGACCCCGGGACGGCGGGCCCGCGGCGGGCCGCGACCGGTACGGGCCGCGCGGCGGCGGGGCTGGTGCGGCAGTCGCCGGTGAAGGCGAGGGCGCGCAGGTGGCAGGGGCGGGCGGCGTGGCCGAGGGAGAGGTTGTGGCCGGCGCCGTGGGCGGTGACCAGGCGGGCCGGGCCGGGGGCGAAGGCGGCGGTCGGCGCGGCGCGGTGCGCGGTGTCCGGGCGCCACCGGTGCTCGTGCCCGGCCGGGGTGGGGCGCACCGGGTGCGGTCAGGGTGCCGGGGGGTATCCGCGGGTGCGGACGAGGTGGCGGGTGAGGTCGGTGAAGGCGCGGGCGGCGGCGCTGCGGTAGGCGTCGGTGCGGCGCAGGAGGGTGACGGTGCGGGTGGGCAGGGGCGGGTCGAGGGGGAGGGTGGCGAGGCCGGGGCGGTCGTGGGTGACGGCGTCGGGCAGGACGGTGGCGAGCGGGGTGCGCCGGACGATCTCGGTGAGGGCCTGGACGGAGGTGGCCTCGACGGCGATGTGCGGGCTGACGCGGTGGCGGGCGAGGTAGGCGTCGATGTGGCCGCGGGTGGCGAAGTCGCCGCCGAGCAGGGCGAGCGGGCGCTCGGCGAGGTGGTGCACGGGCAGCGGGCCGGCGCCGGCCGGGTGGGGGGTGGCGGTGACCAGGGTGAGGGTCTCGGTGAACAGGGCGGTGGCGTCGATGCCGGGCGGGTGGGGGCCGCGGAAGGCGATGCCGAGGTCGAACTCGTCGGTGAGCAGGCCGGCTTCGATGCGGTCCTGGCTGGTCTCGCGCACGGTCAGGGTGATGCCGGGGTGGCGGGTGTGGAGTTCGGCGGCGAGCGGGCCGACGAGGTAGGCGGTGAAGGTGGGGGTGACCGCCAGGCGCAGCCGTCCGCGGGTGAGGTCCTGGACGTCGTGGACGGCGCGTTCGGCGGCGGCGAGGTCGCGCAGGGCGCGCCGGGCGTGGTCGGTGTAGACGGCGCCGGCGTCGGTGAGGCGGACGGTGCGCCCGGTGCGGTCGAGGAGCTGGACGTCCAGGGTCTTCTCCAGCTGTTTGATCTGCTGGGAGAGCGTGGGCTGGGAGATGTGCAGTTCCTCGGCGGCGCGGGTGAAGTTGCCGTGGTCGGCGACGGCGAGCAGGTAGCGCAGGTGACGCAGTTCGGGGGCGGCCATGGAACCGACTATAGACGGCATCGATCGGTTTCATGGCGGACAGCTCTTGGACACTATAGGAGCAGGTCATGCATGGTGGATCTCACCAGCCCGCAGGGGCCGGGAACCACCGAAGGAAGTGACCCGTGCAGGACTTCACCGACCTCACCCGGGGCGTCACCCGGTTCCGGCAGGACGTCTTCCCCGCCCGGGCGGAGTTGTTCTCCCGCCTGGCCGGCCACCACGCGCCGCGCACGCTGTTCATCGGCTGCTCCGACGCCCGTGTCGTCCCGGAGCTGATCACCGGCGCCGAGCCGGGCGAGCTGTTCGTCATCCGCACCGCCGGCAACCTGGTGCCGGCCCACACCCCCGGGGCCGACGGGGTGACGGCGAGCATCGAGTACGCCGTCACCGTGCTGGGCGTGCGGGACGTCGTGGTCTGCGGGCACTCCGCGTGCGGCGCGATGACCGCCCTCGCCGACGGCCACGACCTCACCGGCGCCCCGGCGGTCGCGGCCTGGCTGCGGCACGCGGACGCCTCCCGGGCCCGCGCCGCCGCCGGCGACGTCGCGGACCTGGTGCGGCACAACGTGCGCGCGCAGCTGGCGAACCTGGCCACCCACCCCCCGGTCGCCCGCGCCCTGGCGCGTGGCGAGGTCGCCCTGCACGGCTGGGTCTTCGACATCGCCACCGGCGCCGTCGAGGAGCTCACCGCGGCCGGCCCCGCGCTCGCCGCCTGACCGCCCCCCACTCCCCCACTCCCCCGCGACCGTATCCCCCCTTCTCCGATACCAGCCGAGAGACAAGGACGTACCGCCATGGTGCACGCCCAGTTCGACCCCACCGCCCGCCAGGCCCTGGCCGTCGCCGCCGTCGACGCCAAGACCCGCAGGGACCTGTCCTGGCAGCAGATCGCCGACGCCTCCGGGCTGTCGGTGGCCTTCACCACCGCCGCCGTCCTCGGCCAGCACGCCCTGCCGCGGGAGGCCGCCGAGGCCGTCGCCGCCCTGCTGGGCCTGGACGAGGACGCGGCGCTGCTGCTGCAGACCATCCCCACCCGCGGCTCGATCCCCGGCGCCGTCCCCACCGACCCGACCATCTACCGCTTCTACGAGATGCTGCAGGTCTACGGCACCACCCTCAAGGCCCTGGTCCACGAGGAGTTCGGCGACGGCATCATCTCCGCGATCAACTTCCGGCTCGACGTGAAGAAGGTCGCCGACCCCGAGGGCGGCGAGCGCGCCGTCATCACCCTGGACGGCAAGTACCTGCCGACCAGGCCCTTCTGACGCACCCTCC
>NZ_JBHWCL010000276.1:0-4407 GCF_042735125.1 Kitasatospora sp. NPDC059599
CGGTGAGGGGGTTCCCTCACCGGGCCCGACGCGTACGGGTGGTGGCGGCGGGTCAGCCGAGGCCCGGGCGCCGGACGTCGAACTCGGCCCAGATCGTCTTGCCCTGACTGTGCGGTTCGGCGCCCCAACGGTCGGCGATGCGCCGCACGATGACCAGGCCGTGACCGCCGGGCAGGGCCGGCTCGTGCGGCAGGCGCGGGGCGGGCAGCTCCGGGCTGCGGTCGCTGACCTCGACCCGCAGCCGCTCCCCGGTGGTGTCCAGGACCAGCTCCAGCGGGCCGTCGCCGTGCAGCATCGCGTTGGCGACGAGTTCCGCCACCAGCAGGACGACGTCCGCGGCGACGTCCGCGGTAACGCCCCGGCGGGCGTCGGGCACGAGGGCGGCCGGCGCCAGGGCGTCCGGCGTGCGGGCGGGCACCCGGGCGGGCGCGTACCAGTCGTCGAGGGCCCGGAGGGTGAAGGTCCTGGCGTGGGCGACCGGCTTGGGGAGCCCCGCCAGGGTCAGCCGCCGGCGCTGGCCGCCGGGGGGCAGCGCCGGCCCGGCCCGGTGCGGATCACCGTCCAGGGTTCCCCGGCTCATCGTCATGTGAGGGCACCCCTTCGGATCGACGCGGTTGTCGCATGGTCGGTTTCCCGGCGCATTCGGGATTATGCACCGCGCCGGCCCCGGGCCGCGCCCGAACGGCGCACCCGGCCCGCGGCCCGCCGAGGGGCCCCGGCGGCTCCGGCTCAAGCCGCCAGGGCCGCTTCGACCGACGTATGGAGGGAGAACACCGCCTGTGCGCCGGTCAGTTCGAGGACCCGCATGACGGTGGGCGACACGGCGGCCAGGTACAGCGCCACTGCCTCCTCCCCCGCCGCGAGACGGGTCCTGAGCAGCAGGTTCAGGCCGGAGGAATCGCAGAAGCCCACCTGCGCGAGGTCGATCACCAGCGCGCGGGGGCGCTGCGCGACCAGGGCGGTGAGCGCGTCCGCGGCCGGCGCGAGCGTCTCGATGTCGAGGTCGCCCTCCAGCACGCACACCGCCGCGCCGCCGGCTCCGGGACGGGTCCGCACCGCCAGGTCCGCCCGGGGCGCGGTGGCCGCCGGCGCGGTGGCCCACCGGTCGTTGTCGGATGGCATCATCGTCGTCCCCTCCATGTCCGTGCCCTCCGACCATACGGAGGTCGCGCCCGTCGGCCAAGCAGGGGGTCGTGAACCGGCCCCGCCCGGGCGGTCTCCCCGCGGCACCGGTCAGGCGTCCTCCAGCCCCTCGCGCAGGCGCCGCAGGGTGCGGCTCAGCAGCCGGGAGACGTGCATCTGGGACAGTCCGAGGCGTTCACCGATCTGGGACTGCGTCAGGTCCTCGCAGAAGCGCATCGACAGGATGCGGCGTTCGCGCTCGGGCAGCGCGGCGACCAGCGGCTTGAGCGCCACCAGGTCCTCGACGAGGGCGAGGTCCCGGTCGTCCTCGCCCAGGCGCCCGGCCAGCGGGCCGGGGCGGTCGTCGTCCTCGGCGCCGGTGTCCAGGGAGCCGGCGGTGTGCGCGTTGGCGGCGGTCAGGCCCTCGATCACCTCCTCCGCGGAGAGGTCGAGGTGCGCGGCGAGTTCGGCCACCGTGGGGGCCCGGTCCAGCTCCTGCGCCAGCTTCTCCTGGGCCCGGGCCAGGACGATGCGCAGCTCCTGGAGGCGGCGCGGCACGTGGACGGCCCAGGTGGTGTCGCGGAAGTGGCGCCGGATCTCGCCGAGGACGGTCGGCATGGCGAAGGTGGTGAACTCCACCCCGAGCTCGGGGTCGAAGCGGTCGATGGCCTTGATCAGGCCGACCGCGCCGACCTGCAGCAGGTCCTCCTGGGGTTCGCGGTGCGCGGTGAAGCGGCGGATCGCGAACCGCACCAGGGACAGGTTCATCTCCACCAGGGTGGCGCGGACGTAGGAGTACTCCCGCGTGCCCTCCTCCAGCGTGCCCAGGCGCCGCAGCAGCACCCGGGTGAGCTCCCGGGCGTCGGCGGGGGCGATCTCCCGCGGGTCGTCGACGGCGGCGAGCTGCGGCGGGAGCAGCTCGCGCAGTCCTGTGTCGGGCGCGGCCGAGCGGGACGACGGCTCACCCGTCGTCGGAGCGGCGGAAACGGTCAGTTCACCAGTGGGCGTGACCATCGGATTCCCTTCCTCGTGTCGGCACGGTCGAACGCCCCGGTTACCCGGTGACGGCCGATCGATGCCGCCGCCCGGGGTGGAGGTTTCGTGAAACCGCAGCGACTACCCCGGAGGACGGGCGGGGAAACCTCCCCGACGGCCGGGGTGCCCGACGACCGGGTGCCCGACAGCCGGTGTGCCCGACGGTCACGGACCGCCGGGCCGCCGCCGGGGAGCCGGGCAGGGCCTAGCCGGCCGGGTGGTGGAGTTTGCGGGCGGCGGTGCGGATGGCCAGCGTGTAGGGGGTGTCCAGGGCGCGGGTGCGGGCGTCGAGTTCGTCGAAGGGCACCAGGGACCGGTGGGTGTCGTCGGTGGACTGGGTCCAGGCGGTCCAGGCGTTGTGGACGTCCTCGTCGGTGACCTCCTCGCCCTTGGCCTGGAGCAGGACGGCGTAGAGGCGGAAGAGGTCGTCGGCGCCCTCGGGGGGTCTCGCCTCCGAGGGCAGGCTGTCGCGGATCAGGTCGGCGATCGGGTCGAGGTGGCTCATGGGCCCAGTGTGCCGGTGACCAGGGTGCCGGTGAGGAGGATCAGGTGGGCTGCCGCGAAGACCACCGGCACGGCCCGCTCGGTGGTGCCGAGTTCGGTGTAGTGCTTGTGCCACCGGCCGCGGCGGGCGGCGCTGCTGAGGGTGACCCACTCGTCGGTGTAGATCCGCGCCGAGAGCTCCTCCTCCAGCGCGTTGATGACCTGGAACTTGGCGGCGTTGAGGTCCCGGTAGCTGCGCAGTTGCATCCACCAGGCGACGGACAGGGTGATGCCGGCCAGCGCGACGGCCGTCGGCACCCACCACGGGGACTCGGAGAGCTTGGGTATGCCGAAACCGATGAGGGTGACCAGGGCGGTCTGCACGGACAGGAAGAAGGTGTTGGCGGTGCCCCGGCGGGCCGAGACCCGGTCGGCCATCTCCACGGCGAGTTTGTAGAGCTCCAGCAGTTCGATCCGGCGGTCCCACTCCGGCGGCACGGTCATCGCGGCTCCCTCGGTCGGGCAGCCGGCGGGGACGGACCGTTCGGGCACGGTGCCGCCCCCGCCGACACTGATGCGACGTCATTTCCCCCGTGGCGGCGGGTTCTACCGGCTCCGGCCGGACCGGTCCGGGCCGTCCGGCGGCGGGGACGGGCCGTCAGGAAGCGGGGACGGGCCGCAGGCGGTAGGCGTCGCCGTGGCGGTGGACGCGGCCGGCGGTGGGCGGGGCGAAGTGGGTGCCCAGCAGGAGGGTCTCGGTGCCGGCGAGCGAGGCGAGCAGGGCGTCGCGGGTGGCGCGGGAGAGCCCGGGGTCGATGTCGACGCAGGCGCCGATGGCGGGGTGGGCGAGCTGGACGGGGTGGTGGACGCAGTCGCCGGTGATCAGCGCGGTGCGGCCCCCGCTGGTCAGTTCGACGGCGACGTGGCCCGGGGTGTGGCCGGGGGTGGGCACCAGGCGCAGGCCGGGGGCGACGGCGAGGCCCTCGGCGGGGACGTCGAGGAGATCGAGCAGGCCCGCCCGCTCGACCGGGAGCACGGAGTCCTCGAACATCTGCCGGCGCGCCTCCTCCATCGGGTGGCCGGCCCAGAACTCCCGCTCGACGCGTGAGGTCAGGTAGCGGGCGTTGGGGAAGGTGGGGATCCACCGGCCGTCCACGGAGCGGGTGTTCCAGCCGACGTGGTCGGCGTGCAGGTGGGTGAGGATCACCAGGTCGACGGCGTCCGGGGGGAATCCGGCGGCGTCCAGGCGCTGCGGGTAGTCGGTGTCCAGGTCGTGCCAGGCGGGGTTGGCGCGCTGCTTGCCGTTGCCGATGCCGGTGTCGACGAGGACGCGCAGGCCGCCCACGGTGAGGGCGAAGGTGTGGCTGGCCAGGCGCAGTGTGCCGTCCGGGTCGGCGAAGTGGGGGTGCAGCCAGTCCTGGCCGGTCACCAGTTCGGGGGTGGCGTCGGGCAGGAGCCAGGGGCCGGTGGCGGGCGGCAGCGGGATCTCGTCGATGCGGTGGACGGTGACGTCGCCGACGGTCCAGGTGGGGGCAGCGGCAGGCATGGGACTCCTCCGACTAAAAGCTACGTATTTGCGTTTGCCTGACTCTAGAACCTACAGTCGCCTAAAGCAAACCGTTAGCTTTTGGAAGGGGAAGACCCGTGCGAGGACCCGTGCCCGACATCGACCTCACCCCGCCGGAGGCGGCCCGCCAGGCCGCCCGCGCCGGCGTCCCGCTGCCCGCCGACCGGCACGCGGCGGTCGCGGCCGCCGCCGAGCACATC
>NZ_JBHWCL010000277.1:0-4149 GCF_042735125.1 Kitasatospora sp. NPDC059599
TGCAGGGGGGACCCTGTGGGAGAGTAGGACGCCGCCGAACAATCATTCAGAAAAGACCCCCTCCCTTTCGGGAGGGGGTCTTTTCGCGTTTCCGGGCCGTTCGCGGCCGCCGGCTCACTCGTCGTCGGCCTCCGGGTCCTCCGTCGGCGCCTGTCCCTGGGCCTGTGCCGGCGGCTGGGCCTCGGGCTGGGCACCCTGGCCCGGGGCAGCCGGAGCGGACGGAGCGGCCGAACCTGCCGGGGCAGCCGGCGCGGCCGGAGGTTCCGCGGTGCCCCAGGCCGGGCGGTTGAGCCACTTGTCGGCGCTGTTGGTGAGGCGGGCGACGCCCGTACCGTCGGGTCGCATGCTGTAGAGGTCGGCGCCGGCGCCCGCGGGGGCCTGGGTGAAGACGATGGACTGGCCGTCGGGCGCGTAGGCGGCGGCGCCGTAGAAGGCGTCCGAGGGGGCGGTGGTGAGGGCGCCGATGGCGGTGCCGTCGGGGTGGACGGTGTAGATGCCGCCGCCGGGGGCGTTGTCGGGGCCGGCCGGGTAGGTGGTGAAGAGGATCCGGGTGCCGTCGGGGGACCATTCGGCGCGCTCGCCGGCGCGCAGTTCCCAGGGGGTGAGCTGGCGGAGGCCGGTGCCGTCCGCGCTGACGACGTAGATGGCGCGGCTGTTGGCGGGCTGCCCGGTGGCGCTGGTGCGGTACTCGAAGGTGAGTTGCTTGCCGTCGGGGGACCAGCTGGGGTTGCTGACCGAGCCGGAGTAGGGCTTGTCGTTGGTGAGGAAGGTGAGCCGTTGGACGTCGGTGCCCCCGGGGCTCATCAGGTAGAGGTCCGAGTACTGCGTCCGGGTGTTGTCGGCCGGGTCCAGGGCGCCCCAGGAACGGCTGAAGGCGAGTTGCTTGCCGTCCGGGGAGAACGCGGGGGCGCGTTCGTCCTCGTTGGCGCAGTCGGCGCCGCCGCTGGAGCTGTCGCAGAGCTGGCTGATCTGGTGGGCGCCCTCGCCGGAGGTGGCAACCGTCCAGAGCCGGGCGGCGCCGGTCTGCGGGTCGGTGCGGTCGAAGGCGATGGCGGTGCCGTCGGGGGACCAGTCGGGGCGGTCGTCGTGGGCGCGGTCCGGCGGCTGGGTGATCTGGTTCTGGCCGCTGCCGTCGGGGGCGAGGGTGACGATGGCGCTGGTGGTGCGGGAGGCGTCGGTGTAGGCCCGGCTGACGATCAGTCCGTTGTGCGCGGTGGCCGCGGCGGGGGTTGCTGCGGCGGCGCCGATCACGGCGGGTGTCGGCGTGGCGGTGGGTGATTCCGGCCGGATTTCCGAGAGCGGGATCTCCCCGGGTTCGGCCCCGCAGCCGGTGAGCAGGGTGCCCAGAAGCAGAAGGCCCGCACCGGCGCTTGCGCGTGTGCGGGCCCTGCTCGTGGGTGACTGCCTCGTACCGGTGATCCCTGCCATCTCCGCCTCCGACCTCTGTCGACCGCTCGACGTCTGCCCCCGTCGCCGATTCAGGACGAAGGCCCCCTGAAAGGAACTGTCACTGTGTCAGACGGGGAGGGTCGGCGGGCCGGCGACACGCGACGGATCGCGTTCACTCGGTCGCACGGAGTAGTGCGGGGGAGGGGTTCGTCAGTCCCGGGCGGCGCGGCGCTCGGCCTTGGCGATGGCCTCCGCCTCGTCCTCGGCCTCCGCGACCTCCAGGGTGGGGGCGGTGCCGCCGAGCTGGGCGGGCAGCCACCAGGTGTCGTCGGGGCCGGAGGGCTTGCCGGGGTACTCGCGCTGGGCCCGGTCGAGCATCTCGCTCATGGCGCTGCGGAGTCGTCTGGTGACCATGACGGGCTTGTCGCCCGGCCCGAGGTGGATCGGTTCGCCGATCATGATGGTGACCGGGACGTGGCGCTTGGTCAGGGTCTTCGGGCGGCCCTTGGTCCAGAGCTGTTGGGTGCCCCAGAGGACGACGGGCAGCAGCGGGGCGCCGGAGTCGGCGGCCATCCGGGCGGCGCCGGTCTTGAACTTCTTCAGCATGAACGAGCGGCTGATCGTCGCCTCGGGGAACACCCCGACGACCTCGCCGGCCTTGAGGGCGCGCACGGCGGCCTCGTAGGCGGGCTGGCCGTCGGTGCGGTCCACCGGGATGTGCTTCATGCCGCGCATCAGCGGGCCGGAGACCGCGTGCTTGAAGACGTCGTCCTTGGCCATGAAACGGGTCTTGCGCTTGCCGCCGCGGTAGGCGCCGAGGCCGGCGAAGAGAAAGTCCAGGTAGCTGATGTGATTGCTGACCAGTACCGCTCCCCCCCTGGCGGGGATGTGTTCGGCACCCACGATCTTGATCCGCACGTCGAGCGCGCGGAAGGCGGTGAGTGCGGCGCCGATTACCGGCGGGTACACGAACTCTGCCACGGTCAGTCCTGACTTCCACGGGCCGGAACCCGGTTCGGCGGGGGCCCGTGACGTCGCGCGGGCGGTGCCGACCGGAGCACGGCACGCCGCGGCGGTCACGGGTGATACACGGAGATGATCCCCCGAACGAGTGCCTGCTGTCACCTGAGGCGTGCGGTCAAGCCGATTTTCACGGTGTGATCTCTGTGATGAATTCGAACGGGAACCTTTTCGTTCCCCGGCCGGGGGCTGCGGCTGGAGGCGGGCCGCACCGGCGGGCCGGGCCGGCGCCCGGTGGAGGCGCCGGGTCAGGCTCCGGCGGTGAGGCGGCCCTGGGCGCGCCGGACGACCGGGTAGAGCTCGCAGCCGACGCAGTAGCCGAAGGCGGCGTTGAGGAACGCGGCGGCGAGGGCGGCCGAGGTGGCCAGCAGGCAGAGCCAGGTCACCCCGGTGATGTGGCCGAGGGTGCCGACCGCGGCGAACACCATGAGGATCCCCTGGCCGAAGCGCAGCGGCCGCTCGTCCTCGGTCTCGGACGGCGGGGCCAGGCGGGGCAGGACCAGGACCCGGAAGACCCAGTCGTACGGGGAGAGCCGTAAGCCGCCGAAGGCTCCGAGGGCGAAGACGAGCGCCTGGCCGACGAGGAGGGTGCTGCTGCCGGTGAGGAGGACGACGATCAGGACGGCCGAGGTGAGCGCGGCGGAGAAACGGGGACCGCGGGGGTCGGTCTGCACGGGGGCTCCGGAAGGGTCGCGACGGGCGGCAGCGGCGGGCAGTGGCGGCGGGCGGTGGCGACGGTGGCGTCAGTGGGGTTCCGGGGCCCGGCCCGGGGCGATGACGCGGCGGGCGGTCGGCAGCGGCGGTGAGGAGCGCTCGGAGTCCACCGGCCGATCGTACGCGGCCCGCCCCCGGCGGTCGACCGTCTTTCGGCGGCTGCCGGGGCTGGCGCAGACTGGGGGGATGACCGGGCTGGTGGTGTGCGTCGTCGTGTTGGCGCTGGCGACCGCGTTCGGGCTGGTACGGGCGGTGTGTGACGGGAGGATGAGGGTGCGGACCACGGACGGGGCGGTACGGCTGTCGGCGGCGGAGTTGGGCGGGCCGCTCGGCGCGCGGGCGACGCTGGTGCAGTTCTCGACGGTCTTCTGCCAGCCGTGCCGGGCGACCCGGCGGGTGCTCCTGGAGGTGGCCGGGATGGTCGAGGGGGTCGCGCACGTCGAGGTGGACGCCGAGGCGCGGCTGGAGCTGGTCCGCAGGCTGGAGGTCCGGCGGACGCCTACTGTCCTGGTGCTGGACGCGGACGGCCGGGTGGTCCGGCGGGCAACGGGGCAGCCGCGCCGGGCGGACGTGATCGCGGCGGTCGGCCAGGCGGTCTGAGGACCCCTGTCGGACCCTCGCCGGACCTCCTCGGGGAGGATCCCGTCGTGGTCGGTCCGCCCCGTCGGGTGGAGTCGGCCCCCGCCTGGGGCAGGATGGGTGCAGGCGGCCGGCGCGGCCGCCCGGCATAAGCTACTGGCCAGTAGTGACCACTGGGCTACCGGCGAGTATGCTGCCAGGAAGTTCCGGACCGGCACGGGAATTCGCTGCCCGGAGCGGGTGCGTTCCGTGTTCGCCCCCGCTTGCACAGCCGCAGCCGTCGGACGAGACCAGTACAGGAGACAAGGCCGTGAGCTTGAGGATCGTCGTCTGTGTGAAGTACGTGCCGGATGCGACGGGTGACCGTCGTTTCGCGGACGACCACACCACCGACCGGGAGGGTGTGGACGGTCTCCTGTCGGAGCTGGACGAGTACGGCGTGGAGCA
>NZ_JBHWCL010000278.1:0-4138 GCF_042735125.1 Kitasatospora sp. NPDC059599
TCCCCGGCCCGGTCCTCCCGCGTTCCCTGTCGAGTCAGCGTGTTGAGAGCGGCCGCCGCCCAGGACCCCGCTGCCCGCGACGCGGCTGACCACCAGGGCGGACGGGCCGATCCCGGCGGGGACCGGGTCATGCAGACCATCCGGCTCCCGTCGGTGCGGAACACAGGCCATTCGGCCTCGTACTCGCCCTTCCCTCGCCCCGGACGTGCCGTCCCTTGCGGCGCCGAGTGCTTCTCGGGCCCGGAGCGCCCGAAGCAGAAACGGACGGCCCGTCTGACGGACGGGGCATGCAGGACGAGAGACAACATGAGGCACCCCTCGGTTTCTGTGCTACTCTCAAAACATGAGGCGCCCCTCCGATTGATGTGGGGCGGCACCACCCAACGCCGAAAGAGAGAACTGCCATGGACGTCCACGGCACCGCTCAGAGCGAGCTCACCGACGAACAGGCCGCCGCGGAGTACCGCAAGGCCGCGAAGAACAAGGCGATCGTGCAGGCCGCGATCCGCGAGGTCGTCATCGGCAAGGACCCGGTCGCTGCCGAGCGCCTCTACGCCGAGAACTACATCCAGCACGACCCGCAGGTGCCGGACGGGCGGGAGACCTTCGTCCAGCTGCTGCAGTCGTTCCCGCCGAACTTCAAGGTCGAGGAGGGCGTGACACTCGCCTACGGCGACTTCGTGCTCTTCTACAACCGGACCACGGGTTTCGGCCCCGAGCCGCTGATCGCGGCCGAGATCTTCCGCATCGAGAACGACAAGATCGTCGAGCGGTGGGCCGTCTACCAGCCGGACACGGACAAGACCGTCAGCGGGCACCCGCTCTTCACCCCGGACATGGCCGGCTCGCGCTGACCACCGTCGCCCCGATGTCCCCCGCGCCCCAGGGTGCGGGGGACATCCGTGTTTCGCCCACCGACGCCGAGGCCCGGCCGGCGTTCCGAAGGACCGGTCCCGTCCCCTCATGGTTTCCGCGGTCGGCGGCGCGGAGGCGTCGCAGCGGGGCACGGGCCCGTGGCGAGAAGCGGCAGAAACGGCCTTCGCCTTCGGGCCGGCTCGGCCCCGGTCGTCCCCGTGTTCCGCTCGGGAGTCCGGAGGGCCTTGCCCTCGTCCCCGCGCGGGGTGCCTGCTGAGTGCTGCCGCCCTCGCGGCAGGTGGCGTTCGCGGCATGCGGCGAGGGCGGCGAACGGTCGTCCCAGGGTGATCGGGGTCGGCTTCACCCGTCACGAGGGTGCTCGTGGATCTGTCGGGCGCCGGATTCGGGCGCCTGACGGCCTTCGCCCGTGGCGCGCGCCCGGCTGGGGTGGTCCGGTGCCGGGCCCGTGTGCCGTCGTGCGTGTGGTGCGGCGGCCGGCCGGCGCGGGGCACCGCACCACGGCTCATTCGGTGCAGGAACCGCCGAGGGTGCTCATGGCGCGGAAGACCTCGTCGGGCGTCATGGGGGGTTCGGCGAGGGGGAGGGCCTTGTCGGCGCGGAAGGCGTCGAGCATCAGGCTGAGGTGGCGGCGCCAGGCGTTGGGGGCGATGGTGCGGGTGGCCTGGATGATGCGGGCCTGGGACCAGATAAGGAAGGCGATGTCCTCGGGCGTGGCATCGGCACGCAGGCTGCCCTGCTCCTGGGCCTTGGCGAAGATCTCGCAGGCCAGGTCGTAGCTGCGGTCGCGGACCTGCTCGGTGAGGGCTTCGGTGGGCAGGCGCATGGAGGCCAGGTCGTTGAAGGCGCGGTCGCGCGCCTGCAGCTCGCAGAACTTCTCCAGGTAGGAGCAGAAGCCCTGCCAGGCGTCGTCCATGGCCAGGGCCTGCTCGCCGGCGGCGATCCATTCCTGGAACTTCTCGGCGAACAGTTCCTCCACCAGGGCGATGCGGGTGGGGAAGTGCCGGTACAGCGTCCCGATCGCCACCCCGGCCTGGCGGGCGATGCCCTCCAGGGACGCCTCCAGGCCCTCTTCGGCGAAGGCGCCCCTGGCGGCGGCCAGGAGCGCGTCGCGGTTGCGCTGGGCGTCGCGGCGCAGCGGCTTTCCGGGGGGCGTGGTGGTCATCGGCTGGTGTGGCATGCGTCCCATCCTACCAGCAACATGAGGCATCCCTCCGATTCGTGCTACGGTTGCAAATGTGAGGCACCCCTCCGAATGGCGTGAACCATCGCGCCACGAGTGGCCGGACCAGGAAGTGATCCCCATGCGTGCCTTCACCCCCGACGCCTTCGGTGCCGCCGGCTTCTGGTTCGGCAACTCGATGCGCTCCGTCCAGTTCGGCTGACCCCGACTACCCCCTCCTTCCCCACCACGAACACCGACACGAACGAGAACCGGACACCATGAACGTCTTCCTGTGGATCCTCCAGGGCCTGCTCGCCGCCTTCTTCGCCATGGTCGGCCTGATGAAGGCCACCCAGCCCACGACCAAGCTCGCCAAGAGCCTGCCCTGGGTCGAGGACTTCACCCCCGGCGCGGTCAAGGCCATCGGCACCGCCGAGTTCCTCGGCGCCATCGCGCTGATCCTGCCCGCCGCGATAGGCACCGCCACCGTCCTGACCCCGCTCGCCGCCACCGGACTGGCCCTCACCATGGCCGGCGCCATCGTCGTCCACGCCCGGCGCAAGGAGAACAGCGTCATCGGCATGAACGTCCTGATGCTCGTCCTCGCCGCCGTCGTGGCCTGGGGCCGCTTCGGGCCCCACCACTTCTGATCAACCGCCAGCCCCGCTTCGGACAACGAACCCGCCGAACCTCGCCCCTGCGTCCTTCCAAGGAGACTGAGATGACCGAGATACCCAGTGACGTCGCGACTGCCGCTGAGCCCGCTGACACCGGACCGGGGACCGGGCGGGTTCACCAGCTCGGCCACATCGTGCTGTACGTCTCGGACCTGAAGCGTTCGCTCGCCTTCTACCGCGACGCTCTCGGCTGGCCCGTGATCCTGCAGGACCCGCGCGGGTTCGCGATCTTCCGCGCCGGTCACACCCACCACGACCTGGTGCTGATGGAGGTGGGCAAGCATGCCAAGCCCATTCCCCGAGGCAGGCGGCTGGGCATGTTCCACTTCGGGGTCAAGGTCGGCGACAGTGACGACGACCTGCGTGCCGTTCTTGCCCGCCTGCGCACGATGCCCGACATCACGATCAACGGGTTGGTCGATGAGGGGTTCGCCCACTGCATCTACCTGACCGACCCCGACGGCAACGACGTCGAACTCTACGTGGACATCCCCGGGCAGACCTGGGATCCGCCGGAGAAGCTCCTCGGCCCTCGGCGCCCCCTCCACCTGTGACCGCATGGCGGTGTCCCTCGTGCAGTGACTGACCGAGGGGATCCGCCCCGCCACCGACCACACCCCGAGGCAAGCCCGCCACCCACATCACCCAGACCCGTTTGGATCCACGGTGCAACGCCGGCACGAGCCCGACACCGCACCGATCAAGGCTTCGAACGAAAGCAACAGGAGGACAGCCATGGCCGACGAGACGGCAAACAAGGAGCTGGTACGAAAGGTGTTTGACGACATCTTCGTCAAGCATGACTTCAGCGCCTTCGACAAGTACTACGTCCAAGAAGGCTTCGTCCAGCACAACCCTTACATGGACAACGGGGTCGACGCCATCCGCGAGCTGGTAGCGGGCCTGACGGAAGCAGGTTCCACCTATGAGCTCGGCTTCATCACCGCCGCCGAAGACATCGTCATGATCCACGGCCGCTTCACCGGCTACAAGGCAGAACCGGTGATCGTCACCGACATCTACCGCGTGAAGGACGGAAAACTGGCGGAGCATTGGGACGTAATCCAGGACGAAGTACCGGAATCACGGACCAAGAGCGGCAACAGCATGTTCGAGCCGGGCGCGTGAACATTCGCAACCGGCCGTGAACCGCACCCCCACCCGGGAGCGAAAGGATCACGCTGGAGCCTGCCGGAGTTCCGGCAGGCTCCTGCGTGAAGAGTGCGGGATGAGAGCGTTGCCCGAAAGGCAAACGGCCCATGCGCGCCCGTCGGCTGAAGGCCGACACGCTTTCGTCCACACCGGCGACCATCGACGCGGTGTACGCCGCTGCCCGCCAGGCTGACCGGAACCTCCGCCAGGTCCGTCCCCCGCCTCCGGCGCCGACTCTGCCGCTGGACCGCGCGCTCCCGCTGCGCGGCCG
>NZ_JBHWCL010000279.1:0-4084 GCF_042735125.1 Kitasatospora sp. NPDC059599
ACCCCGACCCGACCGCTCCGCCGGCCGCACGAAATCCGTCGGCAACTCCAACGGCTCCACACCCGCCAACCGCCCACGCCAGTACCCGAGCTGCCGCTCCAGCACCCCACCCCGCAACCACTCCCGCTGCCACACCGCGAAATCCGCATACTGCACCGGAAGCACCGGCAACACACCACCACGGCCCTCCACCGCCGCCGCGTACAACTCACCCAACTCACGCGACAACACACCGATCGACCAACCGTCAGCCACGATGTGATGCATCGCCAGAACCAACACATGATCCTCGGCCGACACCCGCACCAGACACACCCGCAACAACGCGTCAACCGCCAGATCGAACGGCCGCACCGCCTCCGCCTCGACCACCCCACGCAACCGCGCCTCCCGCACGGCCACATCCCCGATCACCGACAGATCGACCACCGAAACCCGCACCACACCCGGCTCATCCACCACCTGAACCGGCTCACCACCAACGCCCACCACAAAACGCGACCGCAACACCTCATGCCGCGCCACCAAACCCGAGAACGCCGACTCCAACGCCCCCACATCCACCACACCCCGCAACCGCAGGACGCGGGGAACCAGGTACTCCTGCTGGTTGCGGCCCAACTGGTTCAAGAACCAGAGACGCTGCTGCGCGAACGACAACGGGAACCCAGCCGGATCCTGCTCCGTGCCCGACGGGTTTCCAAGGTGGGCCGGCCGCCGAGACTCAGCAGAGAAATCAGGGGTGCTCAAAGCGGCTCAAGCCTTTCCGTGTCATCCGGGGGGGGACGTTCCAGGTCGTGACCATTTGCCAGACCGGCGGGCTACCGCGCGAGGCCGCCTCAGCCGGCGGCGGATTCCATGGCCGCGACCAGACTGGCAGGCCGCATGTCCGTCCAGTTGTTCTCGACGTACTCCAGGCAGGCGCTCCGGGTGTCGGAATCCTTCACGACCTCCCATCCGGCCGGCACATCCAGTGCGGCGGGCCAGAGCGAGTACTGCTTCTCGCCATTCTGCAGGACCCGATATTCGGCGTCATCGGATTCGAACGGATTCGCCATCATTGCTTCCTTTTCCCATATCCGGATCGCGGGCCCGGTGCCAGACCCAGCCGCCGACACTAGGGGCCACAGTGGCGCACGGTAAATCCTTCCGTGGACCCATCGCCGCGAGAATTGGGCCGGTCGAAGGAGCTCGTTTCCGCCACTTCTCCTCCGATCGGGGGAGAAGGACCGACCGCGGGCCGGGTCCGGGCCCCGACCCCACAGCCGGCGACCCGGCACATCCCGGTTGGGCCGACAGCTTCCTCAACGCGCCTACCAGGAAGGGTGGTTCAAGTCGACCGACGACCGGGTAGCGTACCGCCGGGGCGCGCCCTCGACTACAATGACCATCCGTTAGCACGCGTCACATTGCTTGTACGAGCAATGATCGGCAAGCGCAAGGATATTGAATGTTGGAATTAGGAATCGCCCTCGCTGCTATTCTGGTACTCGCACCCCTCGGCGTGGGCATCATCCGCTGGCTCAACAGGAAGCGCCGGGAAACCTCAGGTTACGCCTCGAACTTCGAATTCATGGACGTCTTCCATCCGGCCCAGCAACACGTACGGGATGAATCCCAGCGACAGCAGCTGCCCAAGGAGGACGAAGGCAGCGGGGCGCCCCCGATCGACCTGAAGTCGGGGCGGGCCGTCATCTCGCGCCCCACGGAGAACGATCGCGAGAACGAAAAGCCCGGCGACTGAAACGGTGAGCCAACGCGGTGGAGTGCTCACTCCGGGCGAACGCTCCGCCGCGCCGCCCTCCCGCCTCTCCTCCCAATGGGGGAGGAAGCCCAAAAACCGACCCTTAGGATGATGTACACGTCAACAGTCCTCCTCATAGCGTTCCGGAGACGAAGCTGCTAGCGCGAGTGCGCAAACGAAGCAGCGATTCTTCCGAACCGTGCATGGGGGTACAGCACAATGGCCGCCGAGTCTGAATCCCGGACGTCCCGTGAGGACCTTCTCCGCGAACTGTTCGCCGAGGTCCTGAACCGTCCGCAGGTAGGGGTCGACGACGGGTTCTTCGATCTGGGCGGTGACAGCGTCGTCGCCATGCAGCTGGTGGCCCGGGCTCGGGAAGCCGGCCTGGAGATCAGCCGCCGCGAGGTCTTCCTGCTCCAGTCGGTCGCCGAACTGGCCGCCGTCGCACGCGACGTGCCACCCGCGGGAACCGACGGGCCCCGCTCCGACGCACCACAGAGCGACGGCGCCGCGCCCGCCGACCGGCACGACCGCCCGCTGGTGCCGCTCTCCCCGACGGAGCTGGACGACATCGCCCGACAGCTCAAGTAGGGCACACGACTTCACCCGGTCGGCAGCCACACCGTACGGTTGCTCACCCAGTCCGGCGGGCTCCCGCAGACCGGCGGGCTCCCGCAGACCGGCGATTCACGCAACAGCGGCAGCACGGCCGGCACGCCGATCCCGCGCCCCATGCGACAGCACCACTCCGCCGTCGAGGCGAGCAGGACATCTCACCCACATACCTGGCCGGGCCCGCGGACGCTTTGCGCCGCGAGGCCACGGCCGAGTGTGCGCTTTCGCATGCCCGCTTGTTTCTGCCCCTGATCGAAGCCGCTTCCCCGCTGAAGTCACCGCGGCGGGCAGACCAACTCCCTTCTTCTTCCGGCAACACGCGTCACGGACCCAACGGACCCAAAGGGGCAGATCTCATGCAGCCGAGTTTCCTGGACATCCTGCCGTTGGCACCGTTGCAGGAAGGGTTGCTCTTCCACGCGATGTACGACGAGCAGGCGTCGGACGTCTACGTCGTCCAGCTCGCGCTGGAACTCCAGGGCGAACTGGACGCCCGACGGCTGCAGGCCGCAGCGCGGGCACTGCTGCACCGCCACCCCAACCTGTCCGCGCGCTTCCTCACCCGCGCCACCGGCCGGCCACTCCAGGTGATCCCGGACGAGGTCGAACTCCCGTGGACCCAGGCTGACTTCGCCGCCGGAAGTGAAACCGTCGCGAAGTTCCTCGCGGAGGAGCGGGCACGGCGATTCGACCTGGCCAAGCCCCCGCTGCTGCGCTTCGCGCTCATCCGTCACGCCCCCGAGCACCACACCCTCGCCTTGACGATCCATCACATTCTGCTCGACGGCTGGTCCGTCCCCACCCTCATCCGCGAACTGTTCACCCTCTACAGCGCCGACGAGGAGGCGCTGGCCCCGGCCGCCCCCTACCGGGACTACCTCGCCTGGCTCGCCGACCGCGACCAGGAGGCGGCCCGCACGGCCTGGCGCACGGCACTCGACGGCCTCGACGAGCCCTGCCGGCTCAGCTCCGGGGAACTCGACCGCCCCCGGGACGTCCCCCACCAGATCAGCCGGCATCTGAGCGCCGACCTCACGCGACGGCTCCACCAGCACGCCCGCAGCCACGGCCTCACCCCGAACACCCTCATCCAGGGCGCCTGGGGCCTGCTGCTCGCCGCCCTCACCGGCCGCGACGACGTCGTCTTCGGCACCACCGTCTCCGGACGCCCCCCGGAGATCCCCGGCATCACCACCATGGTCGGCCTGTTCATCAACACCGTCCCGGTCCGGATCCGCCTGGACTTCGCCGAGACGCTCACCCGGTTCCTCGCCCGGATCCAGCGCGAACAGGCCGAACTCCTCGACCACCAGCACCTCAGCCTCGCCGACATCCAGCAGACTGCCGGCCACACCGAACTCTTCGACACCACCACCGTCTTCGAGAACTACCCGCTGGATTTCGCCGACTTCGCGGAGTTCAGCGGCGGTCTGCGCCTCACCGGTCTGGGAACGCACGGCGACGGCGTCACCCACTATCCACTCTGTCTCTCCGTCGTGCCGGGCGAGCGGATGCGGCTGCGCCTCGCGTACCGGACCGATCTGTTCGATGAGGACGCCGTCGAAGCAATCGCCGGCCGACTGGTCGGACTACTCGAAACCATCGTCTCGGATCCGGAACGGCGCATCAGCCGGATCGACGTCCGCACCGAGGCGGAACGCGTGCCGGCCGCCGTGCGGAACACCGCTCCCGACGACCCGTCCGTCTCGAACTGCATCCCGGACG
>NZ_JBHWCL010000280.1:0-4052 GCF_042735125.1 Kitasatospora sp. NPDC059599
CCCCGGAGCGCCGTTCCCGTTCACGGTCGTACGGCCCTGCTCACTCCTCGCCGGCCAGGGTCAGCCCGGCCAGCTTCACCGAGGCCAGCACCGTCGCCCCGACGGTCACCACCAGCAGCAGCGGGACGGCCGCCCCCAGCGAGACGTCGGCACCGATCGCGGTGTCCCCGGCCACGGCCTCGGCCACCGCCCGGCCCCACTGCTGGATGCTCAGCGTCCGGGCGCCCTCGACGAAGTTGCCGACCACCGACTCCCAGATCAGGGCGTACCCCAGCCCGGCGACCACGGCGTGCCGGGTGACCACGCCGAGCAGCAGGAACAGCGCGCTGTACGCGGCCCCGGCGACCATCACGGCCACCGTGTAGCCGAGCACCATGCCGTCCCGGGTGCCGAACAGCAGCAGCCCGGACAGCAGCGTCGGCACGACCGAGAACAGCCAGGTGACGCCGATCGCCACGGCCAGCTTGGTGGTGATGATCCGCCACCGCGGCAGCGGCTTGGCGAGCAGGTAGACGATCGAGCCGTCGTCGATCTCGGTGGCGATGGCCCCGGTGCCGACCACCAGGCCGAGGATCGGAACCAGGGTGCCCAGGCCGAGTTGGCCGAGGATCTTGACGGTCAGGCCGTGCGCGTCGGCGGTCGACCCGCTCGCGATGGCGGAGACCAGCAACAGCAGCGCGGGGACCACCAGCAGCAGCAGGCCGCGGCGGCGGCCCAGCAGCCCGCGCAGGGTCAGCCTGGCGACGGTGGGGTTCATGGACGGTCGGCCCCTTCCTGGGTCCGGTCGGCTCGGGCTCGGTCGGCCTCGGCCCGGTCGGTCGGTGTCACGCGGGGATCGGCCGGCATCATGCGGAGACCAGGTACGAGAAGACGCTCTCCAGCGACTCGTCGGCCGGGGAGACGGTGTACAGCCGGATGCCGGCCTCCCGGGCGACCCTGGGCAGCAGGGTGGTGAAGCCCTGGAAGTTGACCGCCTCGATCCGCAGGGCCCGTTCCCGCTCGTCCACCTCGATGCCGGTGGTGGAGCCGTCGGCGATCAGCGCGGCGGCGAGCCGGCGGTCGTCGCTGGAGCGGACCAGGTAGCGGTGCGGGCGGTCGGTCATCAGCCGGCGGATCTTGCGGAAGTCGCCCGAGGCGGCGTGCCGGCCGGCGACCACGACCTCGATGTGCCGGGCCAGTTGCTCGACCTCCTCCAGGATGTGCGAGGAGAAGAGCACCGTGCGGCCGTCCGCGCCGAACCGGCGCAGCAGCTCCATCAGCTGGAGCCGCTGGCGCGGGTCCATGCCGTTGAAGGGCTCGTCGAGCAGCAGCACGGCCGGGTCGTGGACCAGTGCGGAGGCCATCTTGACCCGCTGCTTCATGCCCTTGGAGTACGTGCCGGTGCGCCGGTCCTTGGCGTGGGCCATCTCCACCAGGTCCAGGGCCCGGCGGGCGGCGGCGCCCGGCTGGGGCAGGCCGTGCAGTTCGGCGTTGGCGAGGACGAACTCCCAGCCGGTCAGGTAGTCGTACATCGACTCCCGCTCGGGGACCAGGCCGATCTGCCGGTACACCTGCTGGTTGCGCCAGATCGGCGCGCCGTCCAGGGTGACCGAGCCGCTGGACGGGGCGAGGAAGCCGCTCATCATGTGGATGAGGGTGGACTTGCCCGCGCCGTTGGGCCCGAGCAGGCCGGTGACACCCGGGCCGATGGTCATGGTGATGTCGTTGACCGCGACCACGTTCCCGAACCAGCGGGAGACCTTGTCGATGCTGATGGTGGCCATGCCGCCCTCTCTCAAACCTTCTTGTAGCGGCTCAGCAGCAGCCGGTACGAGCCGACCACCAGGGCCACGGCCACGAGCGCGAACACCGTGATGCCGAGCCCGCCCGGGGCGTGCCGGCGGTCGAGGCCGGTGCCGAGGTCGAACACCTCGTTGACCAGGGACTCCACCAGGTTGGTGGGCGAGATCAGCGAGGTCCACTGCGCGGCGTCGGAGCCGGTCGGGCCCGGGTCGCTGATGCCGACCGCGACGCCCGCCACCGCGGCACTGATCGCCAGGTAGCCCATGATGGCGGCGACCCCGAAGCCCCGGCGCGGGGTGGTGGCCGCGATCACCAGCGCCACCGAGGTCGGCACCACGGCGTACAGCACGGCCGCGGCCAGGCCGTACAGGAAGTGCCCGGTGTTCTCGGCGAAGTCCATGCCGCCGAGCAGGGCTCCGACGTAGAGCACCAGCAACGGCGCCGACATCAGCAGCAGTTGGGCGCAGACCATGGCCGCGGACTTGGCCCGGACGTAGTCGGTGCGGGTGATCGGCCGGGAGAAGTAGAGCGGCACGGCCTGGTACCGCAGGTCCCGCGAGAGCAGCACCGGCGCCTGGGAGGCGAGGAAGACCGACACCACCAGGTTGAGGCTCGCGAGGTACCCCGCGTACTCGACCGGCAGTTCGTCGCGCTTCAGGTAGAGGGCGAACGACACCATGATCACGGCGGGCACGGTGACCACGCCCAGCACCAGCATCGGCAGCACCTTGGACTTGCCGGAACGGCCGAGCCCGTAGGCGGCGCGCAGGCTCTGGGTGAACAGCGCGCGGGTGGCGTAGCCGCGGCCGAGCCGGGGCCCGGTGTAGCCGCGGTAGCCGATGTCGTGGATGACGCCGGTGTCGGCGGTCCTGGTCTCAGGAGGCAGCGACATCGTCCGAACCTCCCCTGCTGTCCTGGGTGTTCCTGCCCTCCGGGGCGTCCGGCACGGCCGGTGGTGCCACGGTGTCCGGGCCCTCGGTGAACAGCTCGGCGACCCGGTGCCGTCGCTGTTCCAGGCGGACCAGGCCGAGGCCCAGCCCGGCGACGGTGTCGCGGATCGTGTCGTACGTCGACTCGTCGGCCAGCCGGACCAGCACCAGGTGCGAGCCCTCCGGCCGGACGTCGACGCCGGCCGCGGCGAGGCGGGCGCGGACCGCCTCCCCGGGCTCGACGGTGTGGTCCTCCGGGTGGTCGGTGACCTCGACCGCGAGGACCGCCGTCGCCTCGGTGAAGGAGGCGGTGGAGGAGGAGCGCAGCAGCTTGCCGCCGTCGATGACGACCAGGTGGTCGCAGGTGCGCTCCAGCTCGCCGAGCAGGTGGGTGGTGACCAGCACCGAGATGCCGAAGTCGGTGTGCACCCGGCGGATCAGGCCGAGCATCTCGTCCCGGCCCGCCGGGTCGAGGCCGTTGGTCGGCTCGTCCAGCAGCACCAGTCTGGGGTCGTGCACCAGGGCCTGGGCGAGCTTGACCCGTTGCTTCATGCCGGTCGAGTACCCGCCCATCGGCCGGTACCGCTCCTCGTAGAGGCCGACGTGCCGCAGGGTGTCCGCGGTGCGCTCACGGGCGGCGGTGGCGGGCAGGCCCGCCATCCGGGCCATGTGCACCACGAACTCGGTCGCGGAGACGTCCGGCGGCAGGCAGTCGTGCTCGGGCATGTAGCCGACCCGCTCGCGGATCTCGGAGCCCCGGGTGGCGATGTCCAGACCGAGGACCTCGCCCCGGCCGGAGGTCGCCGGGGCGAGCCCGAGCAGGATCTTGATCAGTGTGGACTTCCCGGCCCCGTTGGCCCCGACCAGCCCGACCACCCCCGGCTGCACCTCGACGGTGAGCTGATCGAGGGCGGTGATCCGGGGGAACCTCTTGGTGAGGCCGTCCGTCTTGATGACAGCTGTGGACACGCCCTCAACGTAACGGGCCCGCGCGGCACGGGTCATGAGCTGGAATGACGAGCCCCCCTGCTGCTGCGGTATGACACCGGACCCCCTCTCCCCTAGGGGTCGGCCGGCAGCGGCGCCCTCCTGTGCGCTCGCCGGGAAGGCGCGGGGGGCGCGACGGCGTCGGCCGCCCGCCGCATGCCGCCCGCCGCGGGGGCGGGCGGCCGGCGCCGGTCCCGGGTCAGGAGTGCGGGCGCTCCCACAGCTCGACGACCTTGCCGGAGGCGTCGAGGACCAGCTTGTAGTCGCCGGTCGAGCAGGGGTACGAGCCCTTCTGGTTGCCCGGGGTCGCGATGCACTCGTTGACGTGCTTGACCAGGTCGGCCACGCTGACGT
>NZ_JBHWCL010000281.1:0-4033 GCF_042735125.1 Kitasatospora sp. NPDC059599
CGGGTGCCGGACGGGTCGACTGCCAGGCCGCCACAGCGGCCGTCGCGGCGTCGTAGTCCGCACGCTGCACCGCCTCGGCAGGCCGCTCACCAAGGGGATCCGTCTCGTGACCGTACCGCCACACCCTGCGGTAGGTATCCACCGCGGCCGCCGTCGTATCCCACTCGGTGCCGGCCCGCGCAGGGCGCGGGCCGAGGCCGGACAACCAGTCCGGAGGTCGGCTCCCGAACCTGTCCGCGAGCACCACCGGATCGGGCACGACCTGCGCCGCCCGCCACAATCCCCGCTCCCCGCTCCGCTCCCCGCCCGGAGCCGGGCCAGTCGGATCCGACCCCCGATAGCCAGTCAGATCACGGTAAGCAGCCGCCGCGGCAAGCCGCTCCCCCCACACGGCCGCGTGCCCCGGATCCGCCGGTTCGGGACCGTAAACGGCCGCCCAGCCCTGACCGGCCGCGGCGTCCGCGCGGGCCGTCTCAGCGACCTGAACAAACCGCCGCTCAGCAGCCACCGCAAGCTGATGCAGATACACCGATCGGCCGTCGGACGGGTCCGCACCGGGCAGGGACAGGCCCATCGCCCGGAACAGGTCGTCCCCGCGGGCCTGGCCCGCACCTCGGTGACCGACAGCGGTGACGGGCCGCTCGGCGCCCTCCGGCAGGCGGAGAAGCGCCGCGGCCGACTCGTTCTCCATCACCTTGGCGGCACGGGCGTGGAGGATCGCCGCCAGGTCGTTGAGCGGCCTGCCGTCGAAGTCGAAAGTGTTGCCCTGGGGGTCCTGGAAGGCTTCCCTGAGCAGCCGGTCGCTGTCGAAGCCCGCCTCCGCGAACCCGGCGAGCTGGTCCCGCAGGGCGGGCCATGCCGGGGCCCCGACGAGTTGCGTCGAAGCACGCTCGCCGAGCAGTCCGGCGACCGCCCGCCGGGCCTGCACGTCGGCGAGATCGTCGAGGACATAGGTCATCCGGTCGGCCTGCGTACGCAGGGACGCGGCCTTCCGGGCGAGCAGGCGCTCGACCGCAGTGACGGAGTACCGGGCGCCGTCACGGCCGAGAATCCCGGCGAAGACCTGGCGTGCCGCGTGCTCCGTACCTGGTTCCGCAGCCCCGTCGCCCGGCATCCGCGTGACCAGGTAGAGGTGGTTGGCCAGCCGCCCCCGGGTGGCCGCCGGATAGGCACTGTCACGGTCGAGGGAGCTGTCGAACAGGGCGTGCGCGGTGTCGACCGTGAGTTCCCGCGCCCGGTCCTTGGAGACGGAGTAGGCGAGGTCGACGGCCTGTGCACTGTACTCGACGGGAAGGGTCAGCTGCCGGCTGGTGCGGTCGTTCCGGACCCTCAGCGAGCCGTCCTCACCGACCGCTCCGACCGTCCAGACGTCGCCGCTGCGGACCCACTGGCGACCATCCTCGCTGAGGATCTTCCGGTTGTTCACCCGGGTGACGATCCGGTCACCCACCCCGCATCGGGAGCCGTCGAGCAGGGCCACCGTGGCGCTGTCGTCGACCTCGCCGAGGGCGATCCTGGCCTCACGGGCCCGCCGGGACAGCCGTGCCGCGAGGGCGTCGGAGGGGGCGATCATGACGCTCTGCAGACCTTCGGCACTGTCGCGGCGCCAGGCCTCGAACGCTGCGTCATGCATGGCCTCGGCGGCGCCGTGATGGATGCGGCCGTGGGCATCGTAGACGTCGAAGCAGCTGTCGTCGCCGAGCGACAAAGCCTGTGCCGCTTCCACCTCCCAGCCACGTATCGCGCCGCCGGTCTCTCGGAAGCGGCGGGCCTCCGAGAGCCTCGCGACCCCGGCGTCTGCCTCGATGAGACTGAGCGCCCCGGTGCCGGTCGAACCCTGCCGGCCGGCGTCCCCGATGAGGATCAGGCGCCCGTCGACCGCCTGGACCTGGCGGAGCACGGCATGCAGATCAGGGGTCGACGCCTGGCCCGCCTCGTCGACGATGACGATCTGCCCCGGGGCCAGGGTCCAGTCCCCGGCACCGCTCGCATACCGCTCGGACATCGCGCGCCAGCGGGCGGTGCTCGTCGTCCGGACGCCCGTCTCCTCGGCCAGGTTCCCGGCCAGTATCTGGCTCGAGGTGAGAGCGATCACCGGCACCTCGCGCGCGTCCGCGGCTTCCTTCAAGAGCCGCACGACGGCCGACTTGCCGGTTCCCGCAGGACCGACGACCGCGTTGACGTGGACGTCGGATCCGAGGACGTGATGGACGGCCGCGCGTTGCTCCGCCGACGGCGTGAAGCCGCGGCCTCGATCGCCGGCCGCCAGCACCCGGTCGATGTCGACGGGCTCGAAGCGGGCGATCGGGACGGGCCTGAGTGCCGCGTCGAGCAGGTCTGCCTCCGCCGCTCGCAGACGGTGCGAGCTGTACTGCTCCGCCCCGGGATCGGCGAACAGGGCGGTACCGTCGGCCCGCTGGTACTCCGCCGGGACCTCGACCGTGTCGGCGGGTTTCAGCGGCGCGCAGTGAGCCGGCGACAGCACCGTGCCGACGACTTCCTCCACCACCTCGTCGAAGCTCTCACCGGCCGCCAGGTGCCAGCCCGTGGCAGTCAGCTGGCGGTACGTCTCGGCCGCGACATGGGTCCGCGTCCAGGCCGATCGTGAGGACTCGAGGGTCGAGAGAACCCCGTCGACAACGTCGCTGAGGGACGCCGGATCCGAGCGTGGGGAATCGACCTGTCGGGAGAGCTCCGCACACTCGTCGAGCCAGCGCTCCGGGCTTTCGACACCGAGTTCGTTCGCCCTTCTGCGCCACTCGATCCGCTCCGACTCCGGGTCGCTCTTCTGCTTGGCCGGACGCTGCGAGAGCGCCGCGCTCTGGGCGAGCGCATAGGACTCCACCCGGGTCGGCTCACGCCCCTCCCGGGCCATGAACACCCGGGTCAGGTGTTCCAGCTCCCGCTCGGTGGAACGGCGCCTCGCGGAGTACGCGCGGACCACTTCCGGGCCCACTCCGACGAACTCCCGGACCGGTCGGCGGTCCGGACGGATCGTGTCGATACGCGGCCCGGCAACCACGCCGAAGGCCTCGTACATCCCGCGCTCGACCTCGGTGGTGTACATCTCCGACAGCGCCACGGTCATCTTGTGCAGCGGGCGCGCATCCAGTGCGAGCCACCGCCCGTCAGCGGTACGGACCTTCGCCGATATCAGGAGGTGACGGTGGAAGTCGGGATCACCCGCGCGGGAGGAACGATGGATGAACGACGCCGCGATGAACCCCTCCGCTCTGATCGTCACCTGGGACGCCGCAGTGGGGCCGCTGCGGGTCCAGCACGCTTCCGACTCCGTCCGGGCGAAGACCTTCTCGAAGGCCTTCTGCTCCACTTCCTCGAGCCGTGCGCGGGTCTCGTCGTCAGCCGTTGCCCAGAGAACCGAGAAGCTTTTGACGGGCGAGTAGACCATCTCCCAGCCGGAGCGAGCCGTACGGCTCCCTTCCCGGTTCGCCTTCACCCGGAGCTTCTCGCGACGACTCTCGGACGCCTCCGGCTCGGCGGCGAGCAGACGCTCGTACAGCACGTCGGCCGGAGTGTAGCGAGGAAACGCACGGCCGAGCTTCTCACCCGTGACGGGGTTGAGGGCGTACTTGAAAACGGCGTCCGACGCCTCCAGTTCCACCAGCGAACCGGCGATTCCGAGCGCCTGTGCCTGGGTTCCGATCCACACCCCCGGGGTGTCACCTCCGCCGGCCCAGTACTCGTCGAGACCGTTGACCGTCGACCTGTAGTCGTCCCCCACAACGGTGGCCGTTAGGTAGTCGGCCCCGGTCCCTGATGACGCGCCATGAATGGTTACCGTCATGCGCCCACACCCCCCGCTTCGCCCTCTTCAACTCTGATCTTGGTATGCATCGCTGACATGCTCTCAACCCACTGAACCGAATAGCAAGAGGTGTGCTTATCCGAGAAGGCTCTCTGCCGCATCGGTGACGGGCTTCGAATTCGGACGCCGAGCAAGCCGGGAAGCCCCGGGACGGAGACCGCGCCAGCGGGCTCCGGCCCCCGGGACGGAGACCGCGCCAGCGGGCTC
>NZ_JBHWCL010000282.1:0-4029 GCF_042735125.1 Kitasatospora sp. NPDC059599
GCCGCCGGCCGTCCCGGAGCCGCCCCCGGACCCGCCGGACCCAGCGGTGCCACCGGTACCGCCGGTGCCACCCGCCGCACCGCCGGAGCCGTTCGAGCCGCCGGAACCGGAGCCGGAGCCGCCGCCCGAACCGGCCGGCGTCGCCTTGCCGCCCTGCACGACGCAGTTGAGCGGCGCGCCCTGCTTGTCGCACTCGCTCGGCATCGGGGCGTTCTTGAGGACGGTCAGCTCGCCGGCCGCGTTGAAGGTCGGGTTGGCGCAGTTGGAGAGGGTGTTCGGGTCGACCGTGCCGGCGTTGCCCGGGATGGACCTGGTCTGCAGCAGGCCGCCGCGGACCAGGCCGCGCGGGATCGGCGAGTACCCGAGGTCGTCGGCCTTGCCCTGGCCCTCGCACAGCACGTAGGAGAGGAAGCGGCTGAGCGCGGAGCCCTTGTCGTTGTTGAAGCGCGGCGGCGGGGGCAGCGCCGCGCCGGCGCGCGGCACGATCAGGTAGCTGTAGCTGGAGATCGGGTAGGCGCGCGGGTCGTTCATCGTGTAGACGCCGTCGAGGTTCTGCTGCAGGTAGTTCGGGTCGTCCGCCGCGGTGTTGTCGTCCACGCCGCGGATCCTGGCGGCGGTGAGCGCGACGGCGACGTTGGAGGCGGTGGGCAGCGAGTAGTAGCCGGCCGCGTTGAGCACCTTCACGACCGGCCAGTTGCTGCGCTTGGCGAAGGCGTACTCGTCGTAGCCGATGGTGCCGAGGTTGCCCGGGGACTTGATGTAGCCGGCCACCACGTCGGAGCCGTTCTGGGCGACCATCCGGCCGGACGGCGGGAAGAACTCGGTGTAGTCGCCGCAGGTCACGCCGTTGACCGACCTGCAGTAGGCGTCCCACTGGTCCTTGTGGGTGTGCTCCATCCAGCGGGTGAACTGCGCGGTGGCGCCGGAGCCGTCCGAGCGGATCACCGGGGTGATCTGCAGGTTAGGCAGGGCCTTGCCGTAGTCGGCGGTGACCTTCGGGTCGTTCCAGTTGGTGATCTTGCCGGTGAAGATGTCCACGACGGTCTGCGGGGAGAGCCGCAGGTCGGTGACCCGCTTGCCGCCGACGACCAGGTTGTACATGAAGGTGGTGCCGCCCGCGGTGATCGGCACGTAGGAGAAGCCGTAGACCGGGTTCTCCTTGCTGCCGGTGCCGGCGTCCTTGCCGCCCTGGCCGACGCCGGTGTCCGGCGCGGAGCGGAACGGCACGTCGGAGGCGGTGAAGTCGTCCTGACCGATCGACCACTGGGTGCGGCCGGCCGCCGAGCCGACCGGGTTGAAGTTGATCTGGATGCCCTGCGGGGACACGTCCTGCCGCCACTGGTCGATGGCGGGGCCGGCCCAGCTGGAGCCGTCCGCGCTCAGCGAGACGGAGGCCGCGTGGGCCGGGGTCTGCCCGATCAGCAGGGAGGCCGTGGCGAGCGACAGGGACATCGTCCCTGCCAGCAGCCGGGCCATGGAGCGCCTTGCGGCCTCCCGGAACATGTGAACTCCTCTGGGACGGAGGGTGGTCGGACGGGACATCACTGCTGCGCCCGCGGTCGGAGGGGGTACGGGCGGGCGGCCGCGCCGACGGCGGCCGCCTCCAGGCGGCGGGCCTCCCGGTCGATCCGGCGCTTCTGGCCCCGGGTCAGCTGCCCGGGCCGGCGGCCGCCGACCACGCGGGCGGTGACGAAGAGGACCAGCACCACGCCCATCAGGGTCAGTCCGGCCGCGAAGCCGCGCGCGATCATCCCGTCGTACGGCTGCTTGACGTAGTTCCAGATGTACAGCGGCAGCGAGACCTGGTGCCCCTCGAACGGGTTGCCGTTGAACTGCGAGGTGAAGCCGGAGGTGAGCAGCACCGGCGAGGTCTCGCCGACGCCGCGCGCCATGCCGAGCACCACCGCGGTCACCAGACCGGGCCGGGCGGTCGGCAGCACCACGTTCCACACCGTGCGCCACTGGCTGCCGCCGAGCGCGTACGAGGCCTCGCGCAGGGTGCCGGGCACCAGCCGGATGACCACCTCGGCGGCCCGGGTGACGATCGGCATCATCATCACGGTGAGCGCGAGCGCGGCCGCGAAGCCGCTCTTCTCGAAGCCGAAGGTGATGATCACGACGCCGAGGATGAACAGGCCGGCCACGATGGACGGCAGCGCCGTCATCGCCTCGACCAGGGTGCGCACCGGGCGGGACATCCGGCCGCCGACCTCGGACATGAAGACGGCCGCCGCGATGCCCAGCGGAACCGCGAACAGGGTGGCCAGGCCGAGCTGTTCGAGCGAGCCGACGATCGCGTTGAGCGCGCCGCCGGAGGTGAGCGGGTCGAGCGGGCCGGTGTGCTCCATCGACTCGGTGAAGAAGTTCAGGTGCTGGGCCGCCTCCCAGCCCCGGCTCGCGACGTAGCCGATCTGGTCGGCGATCAGCGAGACCACCAGCAGCCCGGAGCTCCAGGCGACCACGCCGACCAGCCGGTCCCGCACCGTCATCGGGTTCCACTGGAGCCGGCCGAGCAGGTAGTAGCCGGCCAGGAAGAGCAGGTACCAGCAGACCAGGAAGCCGAAGGCGCCGCTGAACGGCAGCACCCGCTCGTACAGCACCCAGTCCAGTGCGAGCGAGCCGGCCGTCGCGCCCCCCAGGGTGAGGACGTCGTCGCGGGTGACGCCGCCGATCCGCAGCTTCTTCTCGGGGCGGGCGGCCCCGGGCGCGGACGCGGTGGGCGCGGCGGGCGCGGTGGGCGCGGGTCCGCCGGCGGGCCCGGACGCCGCGACCGGCGGCAGGTCGAGCGTGGTCATCGGATGGTCCCTTCACGGTTCGGGTGTCGGCGTTCCCCTGCCCGGCGTTCGGGCTGACGGTCCGTCACGGTCAGTCCGCCGTCGCGGCGCCGGAGCGCGAGCGGTTGATGACGACCCCGGCCAGCACGTTGACCAGCAGGGTGAGCGCGAACAGCACCAGACCGGCGGCCATCAGCGCGGAGAGCGACAGCGAGTCCGACTCGCCGAAGCGCAGCGCGATCAGCGCGGAGATCGAGTTGGCGCCGTTCTCCAGGATGTGCGTGATGGCCTTGAAGTTCGGCGAGATGATCAGCGCGACCGCGATGGTCTCGCCCATCGCCCGGCCGAAGCCCAGCATGACCGCGCCGATCACACCGCCCTTGCCGAAGGGCAGGACGACCGCGCGGACCATCCCCCAGCGGGTCGAGCCCAGCGCGTACGCGCCCTCCCGCTCGCCCTGCGGGGCCTGGGAGAAGACCTCCCGGCTGAGCGAGGTGACGATCGGGATGATCATCAGGGAGACCACCACGCCGGCGATGAACGTCGACGAGGTGTACGAGGTGCCGATGTCGCCGATGCGCACCTTGAGGAACGGGACGGTGTCGCCCAGGTGGTTGGCCATCCAGCGGACGAAGCCGATGATCCGCGGCTGCAGGAAGAACAGGCCCCACAGGCCGTAGACGATGCTGGGGATCGCCGCCATCAGGTCGACGAGCGAGATCAGCGCGGCGCGCAGCCGCACCGGCGCGTACTCGGAGATGAAGATCGCGGTGCCGAGGGCCACCGGGACGGCGATGACCAGCGCGATCACCGCGATCAGCAGGCCGTTGGGCAGGACGGCGGCGATGCCGAAGTTGTGCGCGGCGGTCTGCCACTTCTGCTCGGTCAGGAAGGACCAGCCGACCGTACGCAGCGCGTCGGTGCCGCGCAGGACCAGGAAGAAGGCAATCAGTCCCATGATCGCGAAGACCGAGAGGCCCGCCAGCCGCAGCACGCCGCGGAACACCCGGTCGCCCGGGGTCGCGGGGGCGGTGATGGTGCGCGGGACGTCCTGGTCGGGCCCGTGGTCGGGTTGGCGTGACGCCCCGGCGTACGGTGCCGCGGGCTCGGCGGCCGATGTCATGGTGTGCTCTCCGTGCTCGGGAACGGGCGTGCTCGGGAACGGGCGTGCTCGGTGAGGGCCCTGCTCGGGAACGGGCGTGTTCGGTGAGGGTCCGGGGTCCGGGGCTGCCTCGGCGGGAGGGAAGCGCGGGGC
>NZ_JBHWCL010000283.1:0-3934 GCF_042735125.1 Kitasatospora sp. NPDC059599
GTGCGCGGCCGCGCACGAAGACGACCGGCCCGCACGCCCCGGAGGGCGTACGGACCGGTCGGTGCCCGCCGGGCGGGCCGGGCCCCGATCAGGAACGGTCCCTGATCGGAGCCGGCCCCGGCGGGGTCAGTCCTTGATCTCGCAGAGCGCGGCACCGCTGCTGACGCTGGCGCCCACCTCGGCCTTGAGGCCGACGACGGTGCCCGCCCTGTGGGCGTTCAGCGGCTGCTCCATCTTCATCGCCTCCAGGACCACGATCAGCTCGCCCTCGGCGACGACCTGGCCCTCCTCGACGGCGACCTTGACGATGGTGCCCTGCATCGGCGAGGCCAGGGTGTCGCCGCTGACGGCCGAACCGGCCTTCTTGGCGCCCACCCGGCGCTTGGCCTTGGCGGTGCCCGTCGCACCGGCCGCCGGGGCCGCGGCGACGCCCAGCGAGGACGGCAGCGAGACCTCGATCCGCTTGCCGCCGACCTCGACGACGACGGTCTCCCGGCCCTCGGCCTCCTCGCCCTCACCGGCGGCACCGGCGAACGGCGGGATGGTGTTGTCGAACTCGGTCTCGATCCACCGGGTGAAGACGGTGAACGGTCCGTCGCTGCCGTGCACCTCCGGCGCGAACGCCGGGTCGGTGACGACCGCCTGGTGGAACGGGATGGCGGTGGCCATGCCCTCCACCTTGAACTCGCTCAGCGCGCGGCGGGCCCGCTCCAGGGCCTGCTTGCGGTCACGGCCGGTGACGACCAGCTTGGCCAGCAGGGAGTCCCAGGCCGGGCCGATGACCGAGCCGGTCTCCACGCCGGAGTCCAGGCGCACGCCCGGGCCGGACGGCGGGGCGAACAGGGTCACGGTGCCGGGCGCGGGCAGGAAGCCCCGGCCCGGGTCCTCGCCGTTGATGCGGAACTCGAAGGAGTGACCGCGGACCTCGGGGTCGCCGTAGCCGAGCTCCTCGCCGTCGGCGATCCGGAACATCTCCCGGACCAGGTCCAGGCCGGTGACCTCCTCGGTGACCGGGTGCTCGACCTGCAGACGGGTGTTGACCTCCAGGAAGGAGATCGTGCCGTCCAGCGCGACCAGGAACTCGCAGGTCCCGGCGCCCTCGTAGCCGGCCTCCTTCAGGATGGCCTTGGACGCCCGGTACAGCTCGGCGTTCTGCTCGGGGGTCAGGAACGGCGCGGGCGCCTCCTCGACCAGCTTCTGGTGGCGGCGCTGCAGCGAGCAGTCACGGGTGGACACGACCACCACGTTGCCGTGCTTGTCGGCGAGGCACTGGGTCTCGACGTGCCGCGGGTTGTCCAGGTAGCGCTCGACGAAGCACTCGCCGCGACCGAAGGCGGCGACCGCCTCGCGGACGGCGGACTCGTACAGCTCCGGGATCTCCTCCAGGGTGCGGGCGACCTTGAGGCCGCGGCCGCCGCCGCCGAAGGCCGCCTTGATGGCGACCGGCAGGCCGTGCTCCCGGGCGAAGACGACGACCTCGTCGGCGCCCGAGACCGGGTCCGGCGTACCGGCGACCAGCGGGGCACCGGCGCGCTGCGCCACGTGCCGGGCGGTCACCTTGTCGCCGAGGTCGCGGATGGCCTGCGGCGGCGGGCCGATCCAGATCAGACCCGCGTCGAGGACGGCCTGGGCGAAGTCGGCGTTCTCCGACAGGAACCCGTAGCCGGGGTGGACGGCGTCCGCACCGGAGTCGGCGGCCGCTTTGAGGACCTTGGCGATGTCCAGGTAGCTGGTAGCGGGGGTGTCACCGCCCAGCGCGTAAGCCTCGTCGGCCGCGCGGACGTGCAGCGCATCCCGGTCCGGCTCGGCGTAGACGGCGACGCTGGCGATACCGGCGTCCGAGCAGGCCCGGGCGACGCGGACGGCGATTTCCCCGCGGTTGGCGATGAGCACCTTGCGCACTGTGGCTCCCTTCTTGAACCTCGTTGAGTTTATGGATTCCTGGGCAGTACCGGCGAGTAGCCCCGGGTTGTGAACTATCCCACACGCTCGGTGATGGATTTTCCGGCCCCCGTACCGGCCGGTACGAAGACTCCGCAGGTCGCGGCGGGTGTGCCCGGAAGGGCGGGGGCCACGGCGGGTGACGGGGCCGCGGCGCGGCGGGACGGTGGCATGGGCCACACTCTCGCGCGGACGGCTCAAGCGGCGCCGGAGCGGGCGCCGGGCCGCTGCAGCGCCTCGGCGGTGACGTCGGCCACCAGCTCCACCATGTCCGGCCCGTACGCCTCCGGATTGACCACCCGCAGGACCATCGCGAAGGTGCCGTTGCGGCCGTGCCGGCGGGCGAGTTCGCGGTGATGGGACACCAGGTAGCGCACGCCGGCCTGGTTGGCGGTGCCGGTCTGGCCGGCGATCAGGAACACCGGGCGGCCGCCGTCCGGGGTGGCGATCCGGGCCAGCAGGGTGTGCGACTGGTCGTGGTCGGCGGTGAAGTCGCGGTCGCCCACCACGAGCACGTTGCTGCCCGGGCCGGGGCCGGAGGTGACCAGCACGCCCGGCAGTCCCCAGGCCAGGTGGGCGGCCATCCGCTCGTTGCTGACCGGGCCGCCCAGGCAGAGCTCGGTCTTGGTGCCCAGACCCCGGTGCGCGGCGTCGTGCGCGACCAGCTCGGGCCGCGCCCCGCACTCCTCGACCAGCCCGGCCAGCCACATCAGGGCGTAGGCGTCCCGGCGGGTCACGGTGTGCGCGTGCGAGCCCGTGCCGACGCTGCGCGGCACCACGATCAGGCACTCGCTGTCGGCGGGCAGCCCGAGGAACTCCCGCACCCGCTCGACCCTGCGGCGGCGCCGCACGGCCTGGGCGAGCCAGCCGAGGCCGGCACTGATGGCGCTGGCCACCAGACCCAGCACCACGTTGAGCACGCTGTCGGTCATCGCCGTGTTCCCTCCCCCGTGTGGACGGCGGTCAGCTTAGAGGCACAACTGTCCGGAGCGGGATGTCACTTGGGTCACGGATCGGCCGGGTCGTCAGGCCCAGAGGTCGACCAGTCGGACGTCGAGGTCGGCGAGCAGCCGGCGCAGCAGCGGCAGGGAGAGGCCGATGACGTTGCCCGGGTCGCCGTCGATGCCGTCGATGAACGGCGCCGAGCGGCCGTCGAGGGTGAACGCCCCGGCCACGTGCAGCGGTTCGCCGGAGGCCACGTACGCGGCGATCTCCTCGTCGTCCGGCGTGCCGAAGCGGACGGTGGTGGAGGCGGTGGCCGAGGACTGTCGGCCCGTCACCGTGTCGATCACGCAGTGGCCGGTGCGCAGGACCCCGGCGCGGCCGCGCATCGACTGCCAGCGGGCCAGCGCCTCGGTGGCGTCGGCGGGCTTGCCGAGCGCCTGCCCGTCCAGCTCCAGGACGGAGTCGCAGCCGACCACCAGCTCGCCGCCGGTGAGTTCGGCGGCGACGGCCTTCGCCTTGGCCTCGGCCAGCACGAGCGCGAGCTCGGCGGGGGAGGCGGCGCTGATCGCGTCCTCGTCGACGCCGCTGACCACCACGCGCGGGTCGAGACCCGCCTGGCGCAGCAGCCCGAGGCGGGCGGGGGAGGCGGAGGCGAGGACGAGGGCGCGCTGGTCGGTCATGCCCACCAGAGTAGGGGGTGCCGGTGTCCGCCGTTCAGGTGAACATCCGGGCGATCATGAGCAGGACGGAGCCGACCAGCACCAGGGCGCCGAGCACCCGGCCGGCCCGCTGCATCCGTTCCTGCATCCGACGGGCCTCGGGCGAGGGCTCGTCGCGGGGGTCTGACCAGAGCACCCGTCCAGAGTGCGCCGGGCCCGGGCCCGGGCGCCTGAGTATCCGTACTCAGGTTTCGGGCGATCCGGGCCGGGCGCCCCCGGTGGTCCGGCCGGACGCGGCCCAGTGGCGCCCGGGCCGGTGCGGGCGGGTACGGGCCGGTACGGGCGGGTGCGGCACGGAGCGGGACGCCGGCCGGGCCGACGTCCCGCTC
>NZ_JBHWCL010000284.1:0-3712 GCF_042735125.1 Kitasatospora sp. NPDC059599
ATGTTTATATGAGACTGGCCGCCGGGTCCGCGCCCTTCCGACCGGTCAGGGACCGGTCGGCGCCGGGACGTCGGTGTTGTAGTCCGCGAGCCACGGCACCGGCGACCGCCGCCGGCGGCGAACCAGCCGTGCGTGAACCGCCTCCACTGTTGCTCGCACTGTTTCCCGATTCGAGATCGACCGGCATCGTGACTGGGACACCGATTCCGGCCTTCGGAGAGGCTCACGGAACGGTGTCACCAATCGGGATGTGGCCGGAATCGGAAGAGTCCCGCCCGGTCGGGCGTCGAATCCGCACTCGACCCCCCGAGCACGCCGTCGTGTGCGCCCCCCGTGAAGGCCGTTGCCTCGGCGCCAGGGGTGAATTGTAGGGGCGTCGGGCCGCCGGCCGAAGTCGAGGACCGGTCCGGGAGGCTGTCTCACGGCTGTCTCACACTTCTGACCTGCTGTGATGTCGAAGGTCGAGAAGGACACTTGGAGACACCGCAGCGCAACTCGAAGCGCGCTCCGGCGATCCCGGCCGGGATCACGTGACCTCCACACCGGTGGACCGCTTCGGGTACAGGCGGGTTTTCTCTCTTGCCCACCGGGGAGTCGACACCCTTTCGGGACATCGATCAGGACGTGTTTCACGCTCGGCGCCGGCACGGAATTCGGGGCGGTCGCTGACCGGCGGAGAACCGCCGGTGCGCACCGTTGCCCGTCGCGATCCGCTGCGCTCCTTCATTCGCGCCGGAAAGGCGTCGACACCCCGAAGGACTGCCTGGCAGGCCCGGCACCCAGCTGGAGCCGGTGCCGGACCTCCGCGTCGTCCTCCGCCACCGCGTGCTTCCGGTGTGCTCGATGATCACCTCGCCGACCTCGCGGTTCTGCGACGGGGTGCGCCGGCGCGCCTCGGTGCGACTGCGCCTGTTGTCCGGCGCGGCCCCGGTGCCGTCGCGGTGCTGTCCCGGCGGTGTCGCCGTTCGGTGGCGTGGTTCGGTGGTGTCGGAAAACCGATTTCGTATTCGCCGGGCTGTCGCCTAGAGTGGGTCTTACCGACGCGGGGTGGAGCAGCTCGGTAGCTCGCTGGGCTCATAACCCAGAGGTCGCAGGTTCAAATCCTGTCCCCGCTACTACCGCAAGCCGGGGTCGGCGCCTGATGGCGCCGGCCCCGGCTTCGTCGTGTTCCGGCCGCATTCCCCGCCCCCGTCCGCCCCGGATTTCCGCAGACGCGGCCGGCTGTGCGGATCCGCTTCCCGGCCCTTCGGCCCGAATTCCGCAGCCGTTTCCGCCGGTGGTCGAGGAGGGGTCGAAGGGGGCTGGAAAGAGCTTTCGGCCGTCGGTGGGCTGTGTTGTGGTGGGTGGCGGGGGCCGTGGCCGCAGGCGGGACGGCGACCGTGGGTGGGCGGAGCGTCGCTGGTGAGCGGTGTAGACGCTCGCGCATGGAGCTGAGTGCGGTGGCTATGGTTCGCCGGACCCGGGGGGATTTGAATGGTGCCACGACGACGAACCGATCGGACGCGAGCGGCGCCCACGGCAAGTCGGACTCCTGTGATTCCTCCGTGTCTTCGAAATGAGGGTGATCGTGATGGCTGGTGTGGTGGATCTTTCGACGGATGCCGGTGTCGTGCTGGTGGTGGGTGGTACGGGCAAGACGGGTCGTCGGGTGGCGGACCGGCTGACGGCCCTGGGGTACGGGGTGCGGGTGGGTTCGCGGTCGGGTGCGGTGCCGTTCGACTGGAACGACGAGGGGACGTGGGAGGCGGCGCTGGAGGGTGTGAGTGCGGCGTACCTGACGTACTACCCGGATCTGGCGTTCCCGGGTGCGGTGGAGGCGGTGGGGGCGTTCTCGCGGCTGGCGGCGGCTCGGGGGGTGGGTCGGCTGGTGCTGTTGTCGGGGCGTGGTGAGGAGGCGGCGGAGGCAGGGGAGAAGGCGGTGATGGAGTCGGGGGCCGCGTGGACGGTGGTGCGGTGTGCGTGGTTCAACCAGAACTTCAGTGAGTCGTTCTTCCTGGAGCCGGTGCTGGCGGGGGAGTTGGCGTTGCCGGTGGGGGGTGCGGTGGAGCCGTTCGTGGACGTGGAGGACATCGCGGATGTGGCGGTGGCGGCGTTGACGGAGGCGGGGCACGCGGGTGAGGTGTACGAGCTGACGGGGCCGCGGTTGTTGTCGTTCGCGGATGTGGCGGTGGAGTTGTCGGGGGCGGTGGGTCGTGAGGTGCGGTTCGAGGCGGTGTCGCCGGAGTCGTACCGGCGGGTGCTGGAGGAGGCCGGGTTGCCGGCGGACTTCGCGGAGCTGTTCTCGGTGATCCTGGACGGTCGCAACGCGTCGCTGGGTGACGGGGTGCGGCGGGCGCTGGGGCGTGAGCCGCGGGACTTCGGGGACTACGCCCGTGAGGCCGCCGCCTCGGGCGTGTGGAACGTGTGAACCGGCTCGTCCCGGGTGGCCCCTACCGGCCGCCGCCGGGCGGGCGTCGGAAGGGAACCTGAACGGACTCTGGAGGTCTGGTCATGTCGGACGGCACAACGGTCTGGTCGAGCGAGCAGGGCATCAGGACACTGCCCGGCCACATCAAGGGCTTCGGCCTGATGCACGTGGCGATGCGCCGCGACGCGGCGCGGCTGAGCGCCGCCGCCGCGCGCGGCTCGTCGGGATCCACGGCGGCCCTGGCGGAGTGGTTCGGGCGGCTGCGCGCGGTGATCGACTGGCACCACCACAGCGAGGACGAGATCCTCTGGCCGTACCTGCGCGGCCGGGTGGCCGGCTTCGACGGCGGCGGGGTCCTGGAGGAGGACCACGAGGCGCTGGACCGGTCGATGCGGCGGGTGGCGGGGGTGCTCGGCTCCGGCCTGCGCGCCGAACTGCCGGAGGCCGCGAAGGCGTTCGAGACCCTGGTGCGCGATCACCTGGGACACGAGGAACCGGTGGTGTTCCCCGCGCTGGCCGGCCTGCCGGTGGACGAGTACCTGCGGGTGGAGCGCCGGATCATCCAGAGCGCGCCGACCCAGGTCATGACCTACCTGCAGCCCTGGATGTTCGACGGAGCGGACGCGGCCTCCGTCCGGGCGGTCTCGGCGACCATCCCGGCCCCGGTGCGGCTGATCGGGCGGACGGTGCTGGAACGGCGGTACCGGCGCAGCCTGGCGCCGGTGCTCTGAGCCGGGCACACGACCGGTCCGCGCCGCGGGCGGCGCCACCGGGTGCGGCCGGTGCGGCCGGTGCGGCTGGTGTGGCCGGTGTGGCTGGGCGGTGCCGGGTGCGGCCGGGCACGGCGGTGCGGCTCCGGATGCGGCATTCGGGTCGGGGTGCGGCTCCGGATGCGGACGGGCCGGACCGGGTGTGGCCGCCGGGCCAGGGCGCCGCAAGACGAGGCAAGTGCCGTCCTGCGGGGCGGGGTTCCGGTTGTCGCGCTTCCGTTGCGCGGCGCACCGCACGGTGGGCGGTGTCGTGTGCAGCACGTTCGTCGGCGCCGCAGCCCGCGGGCCGGGAGAGTGAAGGGGTCCTGAGATGCGTTCGGATCAGACCGCGGTTTCGCCGTCGTACTCCGTGCCGTCGGCCATCGGAGGTATGGGGATGGGGAGTTCGGTGCAGACTGTCGGACAGAGCAGGGCGGCCGGTCCGGTGCTGGCCGGTGCCACCGTCGCGATGGGGTTGATGGCGGGGTTGTTCTTCGCCTTCGACGTGTCGGTGATGCCGGGTCTGGCGGCCGGTGACGACCGGACGTACGTCACG
>NZ_JBHWCL010000285.1:0-3675 GCF_042735125.1 Kitasatospora sp. NPDC059599
GGAGCACACCGCTCCCCGCCGCGCGGCGCATGTGCTCGTGGCGCTCCGGTCACACGCACCGGCCGTCCCCTGGTGACGGTCTGTCACGACATGGAAGGGGTGCCCCGTGAACTGCGATGATCCGGCTTGTCGAAGGCTTGGATCTTGAGCAGGTGGGGGCTGGGGGCACCTTTCACGTGCACGAGAGCGAGTGGAGCCGGGGCTTGGCCATGTCGGCAGACGGGCGAGGCCAGGATGCCGCCCCGGCCCCACCCCACCCCCGTCCGATGTAGCTCGGACAATTCCTCGCGGTCGCTCTCGCCGTCCTGGCATCATCCGGTCTGGGCACCGGGGATGTCCGCGGACCACAACGGGTGGGCGTCACAGGGCGGGTGAGGGTGCGATGGACGCATGGGTGGGGAAGCTCGGCAAACCGGAACGGCGTCGGGCGGTGCCGCGGGCCGTCCGGGTCGCCGGGCGGGTCCTGCTGACCGTCGTCGGGCTGTCCGTCGTCTGTTTCGGCTTCGTGCTCTTCGTGGGCGCCTATGAGACCGCGGGCGCCTATCTCGGTGCTCCGGTGTGCGGGTCGCCGGAGGCCGGGGCGGGTGTGGACTGTGTGCGGCAGGAGAGCGGGCGGGTCACGAGGAAGTACGAGTCGGGCGGCGACTCGACCTCGTACATGCTGACCGTCGCGCGCGAGACGGAACCCGGTGACTCGTACAGCGTGTCCAGGTCCTTCTACCGGGACGTCGAGGTCGGCACCAGTGTCGATCTGAAGGTGTATCGGGGCGCGGTGGTGAGGCTCGCCCACCGGGGGCACGAGGACGAGCAGCGGGCCATTCCCGTGCCGGCCGTGGTCGAGGTCGCGCTGTTGGTCAGTGGCGGAACAGCGGTGGCCCTGCACGGCCTGCGCGCGCCGGCCAGGGGCAGGCGGTGGAGGCCGACGCTGATGGCGGTTCCGACCGTCGTGGCGACGCTCCTGGGCTCGTCCCTGCTCATCGTGTACCAGTGGTCGTTCGCCGCGACCCTCACGGTCTCCGTGGTCGGCTGGTTGATCGCGGTGTTCGCCGGTGCGGCGGTGGTCGACTCGTGAGGTTCGGGAGAACAGTCCGGCGATTGTCAGGTCCTCGCCATGGGAAGGAGGCAGGCCACGGACCGCTCACCAGGAAGGACGACACCCGTGCCCCGCATCGCCGCCAGAACCACCACCGCCCTGCTCACCGCCGCCCTCGCCGCGGCCCTCCTCGGATCCGCTCCGGCCTGGGGCGTGCCGCCGGGGGGAACGGCGACAGGGAACACAGTCGCCGGGAACACCGCCGCCGGGAGCACGGCGACGGGGAGCGCGCCGCCCGTCAAGGCCCCCGTCCGCCAGGTGGAGGTCTTCGCCGAGGACGGCAGCATCTCCCGCGCCCAGGCCCCGGCCGCCTCCCCCTATGTCGCCGCACCGGCCCAGGGCGTCGCCCCGCTGCGGGGTGACGGCGACGTGACGGCGCTCGTCAGCGGTGGCGACCCGGCGACCAAGCTCGACGTGGTGGTGATCGGCGACGGCTACACCGCGCAGGAGCAGCAGAAGTTCCTCACCGACGCGGCCGAGAAGTGGCGCGAGATGACCGCCGTCGAGCCGTACGCCACCTACCGGGGACTCTTCAACGTGTGGGCGGTGTCCGCCGTGTCCCCGGAGTCGGGGGTGACCGGCGACCCGGACCAGGCGACGGTGCGGCACACCGCGCTGGGCTCGTACTTCTGGTGCGACGGCGTGGAGCGGCTGCTCTGCGTGGACGAGAAGGCGGTCGAGGGGTACGCCGCCAAGGCACCGCAGGCGGACCTGGTGCTCGTGGTCGCCAACAGCGCCAAGTACGGCGGCGCCGGCTACAACGACGTCACGTCCCCACTGGGCTACGAGGGCATCGCCACGGTGGCCGGCGGGAACGCCAAGTCCGGGCAGATCGCGGTGCACGAGACCGGTCACTCGCTGGGCAAGCTCGCCGACGAGTACGCGTACGACGGCCAGGGGACCTACCAGGGCGACGAGCCGGCCGAGGCCAACATCAGCACGCTGACGGCCGACCGGATGCGGCAGCAGGGCACCAAGTGGTCCCGCTGGCTCGGGCAGGCCTCCCCGGACGGCGGGACGGTCGGAGCGTACGAGGGCGGCGGCTACTACCCGGCCGGGCTGTACCGGCCGACCGAGAACTCGATCATGCGCTCGCTCGGACGGGAGTTCAACCTGCCGGGGCGCGAGGCGATGATCGCCGGTTTCTACCGCCACGCCACCCCGCTCACCAGCCCCACCACCACGGGCAGTTGGCTCACCGCGGCCGACCGGCTGACCGTCGACCTGCCGGTGCCGGGCACCCGGCTGCGCTGGTTCCTGGACGGGCGCGAGGTGGACCGGCTCCACGGCCGCACCGCGCTGGACCTCGCCGACCTCAAACTGACCGGTCCGCGCACCCGGCCGCACCTGCTCACCGCCGTCGCCACCGACCCGACCCCGGCCGTGGCGGACCCGGCGCTGCGCGCGAACCTCACGGCCGCCCTGTCCTGGCTGGTGACGCGCTAGGGTCGGCGCCGGCTCCCGGCAGTCGGCAGTCGGTCGAGGTCGGCCGAGGTCGGTCGAGTCGGGTGGGGATCACGGCTCGGCGGCAACACACCGCCGCCGGGCCGTGGTCAGCGGTCCCGAGGCCCGTCCGGCAGGTTCTGGCGGGCGCCGATGAAGTAGTCCAGGCCCTCCACCGGACCGGGCGGGCCGAGCAGTTCCCACAGCGGTGTGTGGAGGCGGGGCGGGACGCGGTAGTCACCGGCCAGCATCCAGATGTCGTCGCCGAGCCGGACCTCGGGGTCGTGTGCGAGGAGGGGCCGGATCCGCAGGTACTCCTCCCGGTCCAGCTCCCGGGAGTCGTACAGGTGGTCGTCCGTGCCGAAGCCGTCCAGCGTCCAGAGGACGTTCCGCCCGTCGGCGAAGGGATGGTCGACGGCGGCTTGGTCGGCGCCGGCGCGGTCGGCGCGGTCGGCGCGGGGATGATCGTTGTCCACGCCGCCAGCCTACGCGCGCCGCCCGCGCGGCAGCCCCGCCCTCCACCCCGTTGGCCTCGCCCTCACCCCGGGCGGCGCTGCCGCGGCACCTCCGGCGGGCGGCGGCGCAGGGGCGCGAGTTCGCGTTCCAGGGTGCGGATGTCCAGCGCGATCCGGGCCGCGATCTCGCGCGGGCCGGTGCCGGCGGGCAGGCGGCGCGACCAGGACCGGGGCTTGGCCGGTCCGTCCTGGACCATGTGGAAGTTGAGCCTCACCACGTCGGCGACGTCGAGCAGGCTGACCAGGATCCGGGTGTCGGCGAGGTCGATGCTCACCTCGTTCCCTATGCACGAGCAGGCCACCAGGCCGTCGATGTCCTCCTCGGCCAGGTACCTGGCCAGGGGTACCGCCCTCCCCCGGACCAGAAACGGACGATCCGCCGGACTCATCGGACCCGCCTCCTCCCCAGCACGCGTACGGCACCTCGGCCGCGGCGCAAGCGCGCCGCAACGGACCGGGCCCGCCTATGCTCCACCACAACCGCGCCGGGCGCCAACTCGACGTCTCATCAAGTGAATTGGGCGAAGTCACCGACCCGGCGCACCGGCGCACGCTCCGGCGCATCCGGCCCCGGCGACGTCCGGCGCGCCGGGGCCGGGGAGCCGGGCCCGGTAGGCCGGGGCC
>NZ_JBHWCL010000286.1:0-3503 GCF_042735125.1 Kitasatospora sp. NPDC059599
CCCCGGGCGCGGAAACAGGCGGAAGATCTTCGCCGCCCGGGAAAAGCCGCCCGGTTGCGCCCCCCAGCACGCCCGGCGCAGGCTGCCCGAGCCGGAAAGGGGAACCACCAACCCATCCGACAAACCAGGTCACACCACCCGGACACCCACCAGGACCCCTCTTCACCACTGACAAGACCCGGACACGACACCACGCACCCGACAAGCCGATCCGACAAAGGCTGCAGAAAGCCCCCCACCAGCTGCACAGCAGCAGCAGGCGACAACGGGTACAGGCGGTGGGGGGAACGGCGTTTCCACCCCCGGCTGTGCAGCAGTGGCGTACTTGGGCCGTGCCGTTGCGGCCTGCACGATGGTGGGGACCGGCCCGAAGACATCCATCGCCAGGGCAGTGGGTATGGCTCAGCGGTCCAGTTCGCGCACGGCCTCGATGTCGTCGAACGGTAGGGTCTGGGCCCCGATGATCTGGTAGCTCTCCGATCCCTTCCCCGCGATCAGGACGATGTCTCCGTGCGAGGCTGTAGCCAGGGCGTGTCCGATGGCCTGCCTGCGATCGGTGATCCGGTCGAAGGGGGTACCGGTAGGGATGATCCCCCGGGTGATCTGGTCGATGATCTCCTCGGGGTTCTCGCTGCGTGGGTTGTCCGAGGTGAGGACGCACAGATCCGAGTAGCGTCCGGCGATCTCGCCCATCGGCGCTCGCTTGCCTGGGTCCCGGTCACCACCGCAGCCGAAGACCGTGATCACACGACTGGTTGCGAACCCCCGGACGGTGGACAGGACGCTCTCCAGCGCGTCGGGGGAGTGTGCGTAGTCCACGATGACGGTCGCGCCGCGGCGGGTCCGGAGAGTCTGGAACCTTCCCGGGGCCGTGGGTAGGCCGTCGAGGGCGCGGGCCAGGGATGCGGGGTCGTGTCCCAGGACGGCACAGGTCGCCACGGCCGCCAGGGCGTTGGCGACGGCGAAACGGCCGGGGACGGGCAACTTCACGGGGTGCTCCAGGCCGGCGTGGTGGAGGGTGAACGACGTGCCGTCGGCCGTGACGGTCACGTCCGTCGCGCGGTAGTCGGCGGCCGGGTCGTCGAGTCCGTACGTGACGGCGCCGGCCGTCACGGCGGCGATCTCACGGCCCACCGGGTCGTCCGTGTTGACCACCGCGGAGCGTGCGATGCCGCGGAAGAGCCTGAGCTTGGCGTCCTTGTACGCGGCCATGCTGCCGTGGTCGTCCAGGTGGTCCGGAGTGAGGTTGGTGAACACGCCGACGTCAGTGAAGGTGTGTGCCACCCGGTGCTGGGCCAGGGCCATGGAGGACGCCTCCATGACGACGGTGCCGGCTCCGCGCTCACGCATCTCGCGAAGCAGGTGCTGGAGGTCGACGGCCTGGGGGGTGGTCGGGGTGGTGGTGGCGATGTCGACCGGTTCGTCGCCGATCCGGTGGCCTCCGGTGCCGATCACCCCGACGCGCGTGCCCGTGGCGGCGTGCAGGAGGGCCTCGATCGCGAACGCGACCGAGGTCTTCCCGTTGGTCCCGGTGATCGCGACCACGTCCAGTTCACGGCCGGGTTCGCCGAAGTAGCGGGAGGCGACGGCTGCGGCGGCTTCCCAGGTGTCGGCAACGCGGACCGCGCAGACGCCGGGCGGCAGTTCGAGGTCCGCCCGGTCGACCAGGAGAGCGGACGCCCCGTTCGCGACGGCCTGGCCGAGGTGTTGGTGGCCATCGGTCCGGCGGCCGGGCAGGGCGATGAACAACCGGCCCGGTCCGGCGCTACGCGAGTCGGTGGTGATGCCGCCGGTGATGTCGACCTGCGGGTCCCCCTGCAGGGTCGTGTGGTCGAGGCCGGCCAGTGCATCGATCAGTTTCACGTGGTTCTCCGATGTGAACAGAAGCTGGCGGGGCGGGCGGGCGCCGCAGGCGCACGCCCACCCCTCACTGGCAGCCTCTCAGTTCGTGTGACCGGTGCTGGGTGGGTAGGCACCCGGCCGGGTGCCTACCCACCCGGGGTCAGGCCTGGGATCCGAGCCAGGCCCGACCGATGGGGGCGATGTCGTTCGGGCCCACGGTGATCAGGGTGTCTCCCTCCCGCATCCCGTGCAGCGCGCCCAGGATGCTCTCCGTGTTGGGGGCCTCCTTCACGTCCGGGACGTACTGCACGTCGAGCCCGGCCATACGCAGCACCTTCAGGACGTGCTTCGGAGTCATCCCGAAGGTGTCCTTGTCCCGCCCGCGGAAGATTCCGGTGAGCACGATCCGGTCGTCGCGGGTGAAGGCGTCGGGGTAGTGCTGGAGCAGGTCCCGCACTCGGCTGTAGCTGTTCGGGCGCAGGACGACGGTGATACGCCCGGTGCCCGCCGCGCCTCGGAGCGCGGACATCGTGGCCTGCATCTCCTCGGGGGTGCAGGCCAGGTCGTCCCAGACGTTCACCCCGTAGCGCTTGCCCTGGAACTGCAGGCGGCGGGGTGCGCCGGTGAACGACTCGATCGGCTCGCGCATATCGTCGAGCGTCAGACCGTGCTGGTGGCCTGTGGCGATCACGGCCAGGGTGTTGGTGACGTTGTGCTTGCCCAGCAGGCCCGAGGCGATCTCCCCGAGCGACTCGCCCCGGTACAGGACCGCGAAGCGGGCGCGCCCGCCGTCCCAGCCGAGGATGACCGCCTGGTAATCGGCCTCCGGGGAGAACCCGAAGGTCACGCGTCGCAGGTCGCGGCCCTGGCCCAGGTTGCGGGTCCGGGGCTGGTCCGCCGAGGTGACGAGCAGGCCGCCCTGGCGGATGTTGCCGATGAAGGTGTCGAAGGCGTCGTACATGTCCTCCGGGTCCGGGAAGTAGTCGCCGTGGTCGCCGGGCACCATGTTGAGGACGACGGCCGTCCCGGGCCGGATGTGGTGGAAGGCCCGGTAGTACTCGCACGCCTCGGCGACGACGTACTTACCGCGGCCGTTGCGGTAGTTCGGGCTGTCCGGGGTCGTGGGGCTGCCCACCACGGTCGTCGGGTCGAGACCGACGCCGGTGAGCACTCGGTCGAAGAGCGTGGTCGTGGTGGTCTTGCCGGCCGTTCCGGAGACGGCGATGGACTCCTCGTACTGTGCCATCACCGACCCCAGGAGGTGGGCCCGGTCCGCGACGCGGATCCCGATCTCGCGGCCCCGCAGGACCTCCGGGTTGGTCAGGCCGACGGCGGCGAGCGATGCGACGATCACCGAGGTACCGACCCGGACGTTGGACGGGTCGTGGCCGATGGTCACCTCGATGCCCGCGTTGCGCAGGGCCTTGACGTTGCCGCTCTCGGCCGAGTCGGAGCCGATCACGGTGTAACCCTGCTCCCCGAGCAGGAACGCCAGGCTGCTCATGCCCACACCGCCGATGCCGACGAAGTAGATCGGACGGTCCTTGTCCAGCGCTTCAAGGTTGATCATGTGTTTCTCCCTGGTGGGTGGCCGGGAGGGGTGGCCGCCTGGTTGGCGGTCGGGGTTGGTGGGGCCCCTTTCCGGCGCGGGGCACCAGCGC
>NZ_JBHWCL010000287.1:0-3491 GCF_042735125.1 Kitasatospora sp. NPDC059599
CCACCACAAAACGCGACCGCAACACCTCATGCCGCGCCACCAAACCCGAGAACGCCGACTCCAACGCCCCCACATCCACCACACCCCGCAACCGCCACATGCCGGGGATCGCGAGGTCCAGGCCGTCCAGCCCCAGTTGTTCGAGGAACCACAGCCGCTGCTGCGCGAACGACAACGGCAGCCCGCCCGCACCGCGCACCACCGGCACCAGCGCCGGGCCGTCGGCGGCCGTCGTGTCGGTGCCCCCGGAGGACGCCCCGGCCGTCTTGGTCTCGACGAGTTCGGCCAGTGCCGCGACCGTCGGCGCGAGGAAGACCTCCCGGACGGAGAGCCGGACGGAGAGCCGGTCGCGAAGTCGTGAGGTGAGCTGGGTCGCCAGCAGGGAGTCGCCGCCCAGTTTGAAGAAGTCGTGTTGCCGAGCCGGTTCGGCCACGCCGAGCACGTCCGTGAAGACCCGGGCCACGGCGGCTTCGGTGTCGGTGGCCGGCGCCTCCAACGTCACCCCGGGGTCGAGGTCCTCCTCGGCCATCCGCTCGATCGACACCGGGTCCGGCGCGGTGGGGTCCAGCCGGAACCTGGTGCGCTGGAACGGATAGGTGGGCAGCGGGACGCGCCGCCGGTCGGTTCCCACGTGGAGCCCCGCCCAGTCCAGCTCGTGTCCGGCGCACCACAGCGCGCCCGCGGCGCCGAGGATGTGGTCGAGTTCGGACACCGGGGCCGAGGGGTGCGGCAGGCTGGAGACGACGAGGTGGTGCTTCCCGAGGTCCGGGTGCCGGCGGACCAGTGTGGTCATGCTGCGGCCCGGCCCCACCTCCAGGACCGTCCGGTGGTCGACGCCGAGCAGCGTCGAGACGACATCGCCGAAGCGGACCGTGTTCCTCATGTGGTCGACCCAGTACCGCACGGTCGTCACCCGTTGCGGATCCACCGGCCGGCCGTCGCTGTCGGAGACGAACGGGATGACCGGCTCGCCGAAGGTGACGCCCTTCAGGTAGTCGCCGAATTCCTCCGTGATCGAGTCGACCAGGGAGGAGTGGCCGGCGCCGGGGATGTGCAGCCGGCGGACGTCGATACCCCTGGCCTCCAGCCGCGCGGTCAGGTCCGTGATCTCCGCCTTGGGCCCCGAGACCACGCACTGGTCCGGTCCGTTCACGGCGCCGAGCGAGAGGCCTCCGGTCAGGAACGCGGAGGCCTCGGCCTCCGGCATCGGGACCGCGATCATCCCGCCGCTGGGCAGGGTCTCCAGCAGGCGACTGCGGCAGGTCACCACCGCCGCGGCATCGTCGAGCGTGAAGATCCCCGCCGCGCAGGCGGCGGCGTAGCTCCCCAGGCTCTGACCGGCGACGACCTCGGGCACCACGCCCCAGGACTCCCACAGCCGGTAGAGGGCCATCTCGACGCTGAAGATCGCCGCGTGGCTGACCGGCAGGTCGGCGAAGTCGGAGTCACCCGGCCCGGACACCCCGCCGAAGAGGAACGTCGGCAGATCGACGTCGAGCCGCGTGGCGAAGGCCGCCGCGCACTCGTCGAAGGCCTCCCGGAAGACCTTCTCGTGGCGGTACAGCTCCCGCGCCATCCCGAGCTTCTGCCCGCCGTGGCCGGGGAACACCATGGCGATCGAGCGTTCCCCGTCGTCGACGGGCTCGCTCGCGGCGGCGTCCGCCCGGGCGAGCTGCCCCGCCAGGTCGGCCGTGCTCGACGCCACGAAGGCCTGCCGGTGGGCGTGGCCCGCCCGGCCGGTCTGGGTGGTCCAGGCCACGTCCGCCAGTCCGGTGGCGGGGTGGTTCTCCAGGTGCTCGCCGAGCCGGGTCCGCGCGGCGGCCAGGGCCGGGCGGGACTTGGCGGACACCACGACGAGCTGGGACGGCTTCCCTTCCCCCCGGCCGGGAACCGGCGGCGCCTCCTCCAGGATGACGTGCGCGTTGGTCCCGCCGACGCCGAGGGCGTTCACGGCCGCCCGGCGCAGGGCACCGCCGGACGTCCACTCCCGCAGCTCCGCGTTCACCCGGAACGGGGAGTTCTCCCAGTCGATCTCCGGGTTCGGGGTCTCGAAGTTCAGGCTCGGCGGGATCCGGCGGTGGCGCAGGGCGAGCACCGTCTTGATCAGACCGGCGACCCCGGCGGCGGCATCGCTGTGGCCGACGTTGGTCTTCAGCGAACCGATCCAGCACGGACCGCCCGGCCGGTCCTCGACCCGGCCGGCGCCGTACGCCGCCGTCAGCGCGGCGACCTCGATCGGATCGCCCAGGCGGGTCCCGGTACCGTGCGTCTCGACGTAGGAGACGGTGTCGGGATCGACCTCGGCGATCTTCAGCGCGGCCTGCATCACCTCGGACTGGCCCGAGACGCTCGGCGCCGTGAAGCCGATCTTGTCCGTGCCGTCGTTGTTGACGGCGGTGCCGATCAGCACGGCGTGGACGGTGTTCCCGTCGGCGAGGGCGTCCTCCAGCCGCTTGAGCAGGACGATGCCCACCGCGTCCCCGCCGACGGATCCGCCGGCGGCCGCATCGAACGCCCGGCAGTGTCCCTCGCCGGACATCGCGCCGTCCTCGGTGTACTCGATCACCGGCGTCGGGACGTGGACGCTCGCTCCGCCGGCCAGGGCCATGTCGCAGTCCCCGGCGAGCAGACCCTGGACGGCCAGGTGGACGGCCACCAGCGAGGTCGAGCAGGCGGTCTGCACCGTCACGGCCGGGCCCCGCAGACCGAGTTGGTAGGCGACCCGCGACGTCAGGAAGCTCATCCCGGTCCCGAGTCCCAGCAGCAGGTCGCTCGGGCCGCCCAGATGCTCCCGCGCGGCACGCAACGACTCCAGGTGGCCGGTGTGGCTACTGCCCGCGTAGACGCCCACCGGCCCGGGGAAGCGGGCCGGGTCCTCACCCGCGTCCTCCAGGGCCTCGACCGCGCACTCCATGAAAAGCCGGTGCTGAGGGTCGATCAGCATCGCCTCCCGCGGGGCGTAACCGAAGTAGTCCGAGTCGAAGCAGTCGGGATCGGTCAGTGCGGCGTACACCGCGTGGTGCGACACCGGTGCGGGGACCGGCACCGGCTCGACCGACTCCACCCCGTCCGCGAGGTTCTGCCAGAACCCGTCCAGGTCCGCCGCGCCCGGGAACCGGCCCGCCATGCCGATGACGGCGATGTGCGCGGGGTTCACGTCGAACTCTTCGCCGTTGCTCATCACTTGTCTCCGTTCGAGGACCGGCGGTTGCGTCGCCCGCTCAGGCGCGCCCGGCCGTCCTGCCGGGCGCGCACGAGGGCCGTGGTGTCGACCCGGGCCGCACCACGGTCGGACAGGTACCGGGTCAGGGCCCGCACCGAGGTGTGCTGGAACAGGGCGATCATCGGCAGCGTGACGCCCAGCCGGGCGGTGACCAGGTTCCGTACCTGGGTCAGCAGCAGGGAGTGTCCGCCGAGGTCGAAGAAGTTGTCGTGGACGCCGACCCGGTCGACGCCGAGGACCTCGGCCCAGATCCCGGCGATGACGGTCT
>NZ_JBHWCL010000288.1:0-3449 GCF_042735125.1 Kitasatospora sp. NPDC059599
CCCCCGGCCGTACCCGCCCCGCTCGTACCGGTGCCGGACAGCCCACTCCCGGAGGAGCCGCTGCCGGCCAGGCCGTCGGAGGAGCCGGCCCCGGTGCCGCCGGAGCCGCCGTCGGCGGTGGAGCCGCCGGTGCCGGACTCGGTCACCGGGGTGGTGCCACCGGTCGTGCCGCCGGAACCGGCCGCGGGGGTGCCGCCGTTCCCGCTCTCCGGCGTGCCCGGGTCGGTGCCCGGGGTCGGCGGCGCGGTCTGGTTGCCCGGCAGCTTGCCGTCCTGCGCCTCGACGTGTTGCACGGCCTCCTGGGCCTGCTGCCGCTGGGCGGGCGTCAGCGCCAGGTAGCCCTGGGCGAGCTGCCCGGGGGCGAGCCCGTACGTCTGGCCGTCGGTGGTCACCGTCTTGAGGAACCGCGAGATCGCGGCGGCCTTCTCGGCGGACTGTCCGCCGGTGGGCACCATCGCGTACTGCACGACGCTCAGCGGGTACGCCCGCTGGTCACGCGAGAACGCGGTGTCGGGCGTGCCGTAGGGCAGCTGCTGGACCCCGGTGGCGGCGTCGGTCGGCATGTCGGCGACGGCGGCCTGGAAGCCGGCCGTGGTGGGCGACACGAAGGAGCCGGCCGGGTTGAGCAGTGCGGCCTCGGGCAGCGAGAACGCCTTCGCCTGGGCGGTGTCCATGATGGCGAGCATCGCCCGCTGGCCGGGGAGCTGCGCGGCGCACGCCTTGTGGCCGCCGGTGGCGGGGTCGATGTTCGGTTCCTGGCAGTTGGGCTGGTTCTGGATCAGGTTGCGGAGCACGCGCCCGAGGCCGTCGATGGACGGGTTCCACTCGTACTGCTTCCAGTGCCGGTAGTCCACGCCCGGGTCGTCCCGGTCGGGCCCGGTGAAGTCCTGGGTCTGGAAGGCCTCCGTCGGGTAGCCGGCGAACTTCGGCTTCAGGTAGAAGCCGTCGACGTGCATGCCCCACGGGTCCGGCTCGCCGTCGAGGAACCGGGCCGCGTCCGGATCGGCCGCCAGCCACGAGGTCACCTGGTAGGTCAGGTCGGTGGTGCCGCCGGGGACCCCGGGGTAGATCGTCAGGATCCCGCCGCAACTGCTCGGCCAGTGGATCCCGTTGGCCGTGGTCTCCGGGTTCAGCTGCTTGAACTCGGGGTCGGTGAACAGGCACACCGGGTTGCCGGCCACCGAGGGGATCGCCGCGCCGGGCGTGGCGTAGGACTGGGTCAGCAGCTTGGCCACCAGCCGGGCGTTCAGCTTCAGGTCGCGGATCTGCCGGCCGGTGGACGGGTCGTCGACCACGTACGTGACCGAGATGCCCGTCGTGGCGAGCGGCGCGTAGACGTAGGGCCGCGGGGCCGGTGAACCGTCGGGCCGGGCCGTCAGCGCGACCTCCGTGGTGCTGCTGCCGGCCAGGAACGCCGCCCGGGCCTGCGGCTCGCCGCCGGCCGGGACGTAGCCCACGGTCATCGGCGAGCCGCCCAGGCACAGGCCCGCCCGCCACTGCTGCATCGCCCGGTTCGCCATCTCCAGACCGGCGGTCCCGAAGGCCTGGTTGCTCGCCGCGCAGGCGTCCGGCGTGGGGGCGAAGCCGAGCGGGACCACGGTCCGGTGCTTCCAGGCGCACTGCTCGCTGGTGCGGTTCCCCGTCTTCCAGTTCTGGAAGGCCGGCCCGGGGCGCATGATGCCGTCGGCGGCGGTGAAGCCGTCCGGGTCGTCGTCCAGGTCGTGGAACTCGCAGTCGGCTCCGCCGTCGAGGACCTGGAAGAGGTCGAGCGGGTCACCGCCGTAGTTCGGCTCGACCACCAGGGAGCACGGGTGGGTCGCGTCGCAGCCGAGCGTGGCGCTCTCCTTGGCGCTCCACACCTCGATCGAGGCGGTACCCGAACCGTCCGGCCCGGTCGCGGCGATCACCTGGTTGGAGGGCCACTCCGGCGTCTCCAGGCGCGTCGGACGCGGCGGCTGCTCGAAGCCCTTCGACCGGTCGCCGCCGTAGAGCGTGCTGCCGTAGCAGTCGGTCACCGCGGGGTCGGTGCCGCGGCACTGGTAGATCCGCACCGCGTAGAGGATCTTGGTCGACTCCTTCTGCGCCACCGCGACCGGGGACTTGTCGCCGATCGCGACGGTCGGGGTGAAGCCGGTCCAGGAGACCTGGAGGACCTGGTTGGTGAGGTTGGCCGTCTGGGAGACCGTCACGCTGCCCGCCGGCCCGTACTGCTTGGTGGCCGGGATCCAGACCTTCGGGCCCGGCACCGTCACGGCCGAGTCGGCGTGCGCCTGCGGCACCGCGCCCAACCCGATCGGAACGACGCCGAGCGCCGCGACGACGGCCCAGGAGAACGCCAGGGCCGGTAGTCGACGGCGCCACCGCCCTCGGTCTCTCGGGTCGGGTACGCGGTTTCTCATGGCGGGGCCTCCGGGGGATGCGGGCCGCCGAGGGAGGCGGCGCGAGGGAGTCGATCGCGCTGGGGACGGACGGTTCCGTGCGTACTATTCGGCCAGCCGGATGTGGCGGGATCCGGTCGGCCAGATGTACGAGACCACAACGCGGCGACTCCGTACCGGAGTTGGGAACTCCACAAGCAGCGGGCCCACGCCGAGGCGCGGGCCCGCCGATCCGCGGTCCGGCGCGGCGGGGTGCGGCCCGCCGGGGTTTCGGTGCGGCGGGGTCCGGCCCGCCGGGGCTCAGTGCGCCGGGGTGTAGGACAGCGCGAGCTTGCCGATCTGCTGGCCGGCGGTGAAGAACGCGGTGCCGAGCTTGGCGTCGAGGTAGCTCGCGCCCTCCGCGTCCACCTGGAAGCTGGAGGAGTTCAGGTTCTGGGTGAGGCCGGTGCGGTTGATCACGTTGTCGCCGGCCGGGTCCAGCAGCGGCACGGGCGTGGTCGAGCCGTTCGGCACGGCCGTGAAGTAGCCGTTGGCGACCGAGAAGTCGAGCTGCTTGAAGGTCACGCTCCGGCCGGTGGCGAGGTTCAGGAAGAGCAGGCCGCCGCCGAACTGCACGTCGCCGTAGAACGCCGGGATGTTCGCGGCGCCGCCGCTCACCGGGAGGGTCACGGTCAGTCCGGCGTTCGGGTCGAACGCCGGGTTGGCGGGCTGGAGCGGGATGACCACGATGCCGTTGCGCGCGGCGTTCGACAGGAAGCTCACGTCGGTGGTGATCACGGCCTGGCCGGCGGCCGGCGTGGTGGCGGGGGTGTCCGCGACGGCCGCACCGCTCGCGGCGGTCAGGGCGAGGACGACGGCGGCACCGGACGAGGCCAGACGGGCGCTGATGCGGGACATGCTGAACTCCTTGGGAGAGGGAGAGGTGTGTTCCGGTCGTGCGGTTCGAAGAAGCTCGTGCGCGGGTGGCACCGCCGTGGGCGGGGGACTCCGGCGGCGGGCACCCGGAGGTCCGGATCCCGGCTCGTCGTCGGACCGGGCCGGGGGCGGCCGGGGGGGGCGGCCCCCCGCCCC
>NZ_JBHWCL010000289.1:0-3017 GCF_042735125.1 Kitasatospora sp. NPDC059599
CCTGGCGGAAGGGGCCCCGGTCAGCCGGTGTGCCGGCCGCGGCGGCGCTCGCGGGCCAGGCCGACCGCGAGACCGCCCGCGATCAGCGTGCCGCCGGCGATGGTCAGCGCGGTGGACAGGTCGCCGGAGCCGGTGGCGGCCAGGCTGCTGCCGGGCGGCTCGGCGGAGGTGGCGGTGGCGGCCGCCGCGGCGGTGCTGCGGGTGGCGGAGGGCGTGCCGGTGCCCGCCGCGGTGGTCGTCGGTGCGGCGGTCGGCTTGGCGGTCGGGCTGCCGGTCGCCTTGGCGGTCGGGCTGCCGGTCGGGCTCGCCGCCGGGGTGGTGGCCGGAGCCGTCGACGGGGCCGGCTTGGGTGCGGCGCCGCCGCGCTCGGCGAGCTGCTGGGCGTACAGGCTCTCGGGCTGCACCGGGGTGCCGGTGGAGACCTGGACGCCGGTCTGCTTGCCCTCCACCGGGGTGCCGCGGGTGCCGAAGGCCCAGTTGTGCGCGGTGGGCGGGTTCTCCACGCCGTAGTAGCCGACGTTGGCGTTCCACATCACCTGGTTCGCCCCGGCCCAGCCCTGGCCGGAGCCCGCGTTCGCGCGGTTGGTCAGCGCGAGGTCGTCGTTGGGGCCGCGGGAGTGCAGCATCGTGATGTCGTCGTACAGCGTGCCGGTCGCCCAGCGCTGGTGCGGGCCGGCGTCCAGGCGGAAGCCACCGACGTTGTCCGAGGTGCAGTGCGAGAACACGTTCGGCCCGGCCACCCGGGCCCCGGTCAGCCAGGCGTGCAGGTTGCTGCCGGACACCTTGCAGTCGATCACCAGGCTCTGCTGGCCGTCGATGCTGTAGGCGCCGGGCTGGGCGAACGGGGCGCGCTGCGGGATGGCCTTCTCCATGCCGGTCGCCGAGGTGTCGGCGACGGTGACCCGGGAGGCGGTGCTGCCGATCGAGCCGACGCCGGCGCCGAAGCGGTCCGCGGCGATGTCGCGCGCCCAGGCGTCCTGGACGGCGGCGAAGTGCGCGAAACGGCTGGCGAAGTACCCGTGCTCGTCGTACCCCGGGGCGCCGACGAAGGCGGAGCCGTCGGCGCTGAAGCCCTCCACGCCGACCTCGCTGATCCGGCCGGGGTAGTCGTACGCCCACACCTTGGCGTGGGTGTACTCCTTCTCCAGGGCGTTGGTCAGCGGGATGTCCAGAGTGATCCTGTTGCCGTCGATCGCGGTGACGGTGCGCTGGAACTGGAGGCCGTCGTTGGCGGTCCACGGCTTCGACGGGGTGCCGTCAGGACGGGGCGGGATGTGGTCCATGCCGACGGCCTTGATCCAGGCGTCCTCCTGGGGCCGCTGGACGACGATGTTCTGACCGACCTTGAGCCCGGCGGCCGAGTCCAGGGTCAGCGTGGTCGCCCCCACCGGGACGTACGCGTCGGTGACGGCGTGCTCGGCGCCGCTCTTCTGCGGCGTGCCCTCGCCGGACAGTTCCACCAGCGGGCGCGGCTCGCCCGAAGCCACCAGCTTGGTGCCGTTCGCGCCGCTGCCCGCACCGCGCAGCACCACCCCGGAGGCCTTGATCCGCAGCGGCTTGCCCACCCGGTACGTGCCGGCGTTCAGCAGGACGGCCCCGCGCAGCCCGTCCGACCCCTGCGGCAGGGCGGCCACCTTGTCCAGGGCCTGCTGGATGCGGTCGCTGTCGTCGCCGTTCGCGGCCGGCTCCAAGGCGACGGCGACCTTGGCGGTCGGCAGCGGTCGGCTGCCGTTGCGGTAGCCGGCGTAGCTGAAGTCGGGGATCCGGTTGCCCTGCCCGTCCTTTCCGTACACCAGCCGTCCGTTGGCGAACTTCAGCCAGTCCGTCGAGTCGGGTGCGGCGTTGCCCGGGTTCGGCTGCGGGCCGGCCGCGAGGGCAGCCGGAGCCGCCCAGGCGGCGCCGAGTCCGGCCAGCGCGGACACGGCGACGGCGGCTCGCAGGGTGGTGCGCCGACCGGCGCGGTGATGGGACATGGACCCTCCTCGGTCGAGACCTGAAAAAGCTCGACAGCGTGAACGCGCCCTTCCGGTCCGGCGGTTCACCGTCGACGGTGGAGCGGGACGTGGCGAGCGGTGTCCGCCGCCGGAGGATTCGGCTCCGGCGGTGAACCCTGCCCCCTGTCCGTCCGTGCTGTGTGCGGGTGGATTCGGCGGCAGGTCGTCGAGCGCCCCGTGGAAGCGGAAACCTCAATCGGACCCAGGGAGCTGTGGTGGGCACGGGCCAGAACGTGAGCGGCGGCGAATCGACCGGGTACCAGCTGCCGGCGGTCGCCTGGATGATGGAGGACGGCGACGTGGTCGGCCCGGCGGAGCCCGCGGTCGACCCCGAGCCGGGCCCGGCGGCGCCCGTGCGGCGTACCCGGTTCCCGTCCGCTCCGGTCGGCGCGGTGGCGGGGCCCGTTGCCGCGGGGCCGGCGGCTTCCGTACCCGCCGTTCCCGGGCCCGTCGTTCCAGGACCTGTGGTTCCCGGGCCTGTGGTTCCCGGGCCGGTCGTTCCGGGGCCGGTCGCGTCCGCGCCCGCTGCTTCCCGGTCCGCCACGGCCGGTGGGACGGCCGGGTTCGGTCCGACCGGGTTCGGTCCGGCGCCCGCCACCGGGCGCAGCAGGGAGGCTGCTGCCACCGCGCAGCCGAGCACCGTACGGCCCGCTGCCGCCCAGCCCGCTGCCGGGCCGGCGTCCGGGCCCGGCACCCCGGTGGCGCTGCCCGCCCCCGCGCCCGAGACCGCCTCCGAGGCCGTCCGGGCCACCGCCTTCGGTGCCGCCCGGCGGAACGCGCTGCGACGGGCCTTCGTGCAGGCTCCGGCCCGCGCGGCGCGGACTCTCGCCTCGGTCGCCCCGTTCGGTGCCGCCGCCTCCTGCGGTCCCGAGGCCGCCGCCCCGCTCGCTCCCGGCACCGATGCCCTCGCGCCGGCCGCCGACGAGCGGGGCGGCCGGCTGCGCGGGCTGCCCCGCCCGGCGGTCGCGGCCGCCGCCGTGGGAGTGGTGCTGATGGGCCTTCCGCTGGTCATGGGCCGGGGAG
>NZ_JBHWCL010000290.1:0-2886 GCF_042735125.1 Kitasatospora sp. NPDC059599
CCCAGCACGCCCGGCGCAGGCTGCCCGAGCCGGAAAGGGGAACCACCAACCCATCCGACAAACCAGGTCACACCACCCGGACACCCACCAGGACCTTGGGAATGTGGATCAGCGGTTGCCCTCGGTGTCGTCTTCGTGGGGATGGGGGTGGCAGGCGTCAGGTGGTGCTGTCGGTCGTTCGGAACTCTCGCGTGGCCGGAGGTGCGTGTAGTCCTTCTCTCCGGTCGTTCCGCTGTGCTTGTCCTGCCACGGTTCTGTGCTCCGCCGTGGTCGGACGGGGTGTCGCCTGGCCGGGGTACTGGGTATGGCCTTCCGGTGATTGGTCGTGGCGTTCCACGGGCTCCGGGAATGAGCGGGCTTTGTGCTTCGGCCGGGTACGGACATGGGTCATGGCCCCGGTCCCTTCGCAGACCTCCGCTACCGAGTAGCAGTTCGGGGTATGTCTCTGCCCCCTGCGCAGGCGGGGCAAGGGTTCGCAGATCACGGGAGTTCGCAGATCGGTACTGCCCGGACGGGCTCCTGCCACTGCCTCTCAGCGCTCTGGAAGCCGCGTCCTCGGTTGGGGTGCTCTGATCCCTGCGTCCTGGCAGTCCTGACGGGTTGTCGGAGGTACCAGAGCTGGATGGTCACGGGTGTACTCGGGCACCACAAGGTCTCAGCCTCAATGTGGGCGTATCGGTCGGGACGGCCGCAGGGTGGGTCGGGGCGCTCTGTGTGGTGGCTTCGGGCTTCCCGGCTGGCTGCCTGGCCGGGCCGTCTTTGCGGCGGTCGGCTCTGCTCGATCCCTGCACGGCGACCGCGTTCGCGGCCTGGGGTGCTGGCATGGGCGTGCTTCTCGGCGGGACGCAGCGGTCTCCGGTCGGCCGGCTCGTTTACGCGCCGCCGTCCGGCAGGCCGGCCCGGTGGAGTCGGCCGGGCGACGTGCGAGTTGGACCGGGCCGGATCTTTTTCCTCCTGCGGGCGGCCGGCGCAGTGGCCCGGTCGGCAGGGCGGGTGCGGCACGGGTCTGCCCGGCCTGGTCGGGCGGTGCTCGGGCCGACCCCCCGTCGGCCAGGCGGCGGCCGGCTGTTGGAGCCGCCGTTGGCTCTGTTGGTCTGCTGCTCGGTCAGTTCCGGGCGCCGGTACGGTCGTGCGGGCGCGAAGCGGCCCGCCGTGGGCTCATGGCGGGCCGCTTCATCCTGGCTGTCTGTGGGCTGCCACTGCATGTGTGGGATGACTGCCGGAACGGGCGGGGCCGTATCAACCCCTGGCGTTCTTGGTCGGTTGGGGGACTGTCGGAGAGTCGCGCCTCCCCTCCGCCTGCTGCCGGAGGGGTGGTGCCGGGCCCGGTGTCGGGCCCGGCACCGGGGGTGTTAGCCCTCCTTCTGCGCGGTCAGGGCCTGGATGCGGGCCTTGAAGTAGTCACCTCGACCGATGTAGTCGACGGGGCGTCCCAGGTCGTCGACGTCCGTCAGGTGCGGGGAGTAGGTGCCGGGGCTGAAGAGGACCGTCTGGCCCGGCGTTGCGACCTGCTGGGCCAGGGTGATGGCCGCGCGGTAGTCGGCGACGGTGTCGATGTTGGGGGTGCCGGCGGTGTGGGCGAAGGTCACGAGCTGGTCGGCCGTGGGGCCGAAGGTGATCAGATGGTGCACCTTGTCACGAAGCCCGGGGCTCAGGCGGGCGAAGATGACGCCCTTGTTGTCCTCGCCTCCGGAGATGAGGACGACCGTCCGCCCCTCGATCGCGTCGAGCGCGTGAACGGTGGAGTCCACGTTGGTGGCCTTGGCGTCGTTGTAGTAGTCGACCCCCTGGTGGGTGGCCACGTACTCGGTGACGTGCTCGCGTCCCGGGAAGGTGGCGACCGCGGTGGCGACGGTGTCGAGCGGAACTCCCCAGCTCAGGAGGACCGCGATGGCGGGCAGCGCGTTGGGGAGCGCCCCCAGGGCCGTGATCCGCTCCTTGGGGAACAGCGTCTGCTCCTGGTTCGCCAGTCGCACGACGACCTGGCCGTCGTCGAGGAAGACGCCTTCGAGGCCGGCCGGGAGGGCGCCGCTCATGCTGGTGTACAGGAGCCGTCCCGGGGTCTTGGCGGCGAGGTCGCTGCTGGCCACGTCGTCGAGGGAGACGACGGTGAGGCTGTCGACGGTGTTGTGCTTGAGGAGCTGGCCCTTGAGGCGGACGTATTCGTCCCAGTCGTAGAGGTTGGAGTGCTCGGGGTTGATGTTGGTCAGGACCCCGGTCGCGGGGGCCAGGCCCGGGCTGTTCTGCAGCTGGGCGGCGGAGACCTCCAGGACGACGACGTCCTCGGGCTTGATGTTGGGCACCTTGCTGGCGAACTCGGTTCCGATGTTGCCGACGAGGTGGACGGTGATCCCGTTGGCTTCCAGGCCGCGGGCGATGAGGGTGGTGGTGGTGCCCTTGCCGTTGGTGCCGGTGACGGCGATCACCGGAGCCGGGGAGAGCCGGAAGGCCAGCTCGATCTCGCTCCAGATGTGGATCTTCGCCGCGCGGGCGGCGATGAGTACCGGGTGGTTGTTGTCGATCACGGGGCTGCGGACGATGAGGTGGAAGGCCGTGGGGTCGATGGAGGTGGTGTTGAGCTTGTAGGTGATCTTCATACCGGCGAACCGCTGCATGACGTTCGGCAGCTCTTCGGCGGACTTGGCGTCCATGACGGTGACCTTCGCGCCCTGCTGGACACAGAGTTCGGCGGCGGACTGACCGCTCATCCCGAGTCCGATGACCAGGACAGGCTTGCCCTTCAGGTCGACGGGGTCGCCCTGGTAGAGCTTCGGCTTGATCGGCTTGATGTTCATGTGTTTCTCCCTGGTGGGTGGCCGGGAGGGGTGGCCGCCTGGTTGGCGGTCGGGGTTGGTGGGGCCCCTTTCCGGCGCGGGGCACCAGCGC
>NZ_JBHWCL010000291.1:0-2672 GCF_042735125.1 Kitasatospora sp. NPDC059599
GTGCGCGGCGGGGGCACGGGGAACCCCGCCGCGCACGGCGCACCACCCGCCCGCCACGGCGCCCGCGCCTCCGCTCCTCCCCGCACGCCCGACCCGCGGCCCCGGCACCGGCACCGGCTCCGCCCCCCGGTTCTCCCCCACACCCCCGCCCGGGCCCCGGTCCTGGTCCCCGGCACCGGCTCCGCCGGGCGTGCCGCCCACCCGCTGCGGCGCCCGGCAGCCCACCACACCCCGCCGGACGGAGCCCGCCCCCGTCCGCCCCTCCCGCTTCCCCCCCGCCTTCCCCTTTCTCCCGATGCGCCCCGGCCCCCGCCCCCGAGGACCCGCCGGGCGCAGCGCTCCCGTACGGCGCACCTCTCCTCACACCGCAACCGCCCACCCGCACCCGCACCCGCGACACCGGCCCGGGGCGGGCCCGCATCCGCCGCCCCCTCTCTCCCACCCCTGGCGTCCCTGCCACGGCCCCGCGCCCATGCCCCAGTCCGGGCGTCCCTGTCACGGCCCGGCCCGGCCCGGCGAGCGCGACCGTCCGTTCCCGCGCCGGCGGGCGCACCGTCCTGCCGTACGGCGCCCCGGCGGTTTGCCGCACCCCGCCGGACAGGGCCGTCCCGCGCCCGCCCGGCCCCTCTCCCCCCGCCTTCCCCGTTCTGCCGCCGCGCCCCGGCCCCCGCCCCCGAGGACCCGCCGGGCGCAGCGCTCCCGTACGGCGCACCTCCCCTCGCACCGCAACCGCCCACCCGCATCCGCGACACCGGCCCGGGGCGGGCCCGCATCCGCCGCCCCCTCTCCCCCACCCCGGCGTCCCTGCCACGGCCCCGCGCCCATGCCCCAGTCCCGGCGTACCTGCCACGGCCCGGCAACCGCGACCGTCCGTTCCCGCGCCCGCCCGGTCCCTCTCCCTCCGCCTTCCCCGTTCTGCCGCCGCGCCCCGCCGGACAGGGCCGTCCCGCGCCCGCCCGGTCCCTCTCCCTCCGCCTTCCCCTTTCTCCCGCCGCGCCCCGGCCCCCGCCCCGAGGACCCGCCGGGCGCAGCGCTCCCGTACGGCGCACCTCCCCTCGCACCGCAACCGCCCACCCGCATCCGCGACACCGGCCCGGGGCGGGCCCGCATCCGCCGCCCCCTCTCCCCCACCCCGGCGTCCCTGCCACGGCCCCGCGCCCATGCCCCAGTCCCGGCGTACCTGCCACGGCCCGGCAACCGCGACCGTCCGTTCCCGCGCCCGCCCGGTCCCTCTCCCTCCGCCTTCCCCGTTCTGCCGCCGCGCCCCGCCGGACAGGGCCGTCCCGCGCCCGCCCGGTCCCTCTCCCTCCGCCTTCCCCTTTCTCCCGCCGCGCCCCGGCCCCCGCCCCGAGGACCCGCCGGGCGCAGCGCTCCCGTACGGCGCACCTCCCCTCGCACCGCAACCGCCCACCCGCAACCACCGACCCGCATCCGCGACACCGGCCCGGGGCGGGCCCGCACCCGCCGCCCCCTCTCCCCCACCCCGGCGTCCCTGCCACGGCCACGGCCCGGCCCGGCGACCGCGACCGTCCGGTCCCGCGCCGGCGGGCGCACCGTCCTGCCGTACGGCGCCCCGGCGGTTTGCCGCGCCCCGCCGGGCGGGGCCGTCCAGCGCCCGCCCGGCCCCTCTCCCCTGTCCTGCGCCGCTGCCCCGCGCCCTTGCCTCCGGGGCCCGTGCCGGCGGGCGCGGGGCCTGGCGGCGGTGTTGCGCGATCTCCGTGGGCGTGTTGCGGAGGTGTTGCGGTGGGCGTGGCAGATGGGTCGGGCGTAGTAGCGTCGGGGCGTGAAGTCGCGCACGCGGCGCGGTTTTTGACCATTGGACGGACGGGGGTCGAGCGTTGGGAAGGGGTGGTGGGTGTGGGACGGGCACGCGTGGCGGCGCGAATGATCGAGCACCCTGGCGTGGAGGACGTGAGCGTCCAGCAGGTGCTGGAGGCGCTCTCTGATCCGGCCCGCAGGTCGGTGGTGCGCACGCTGGCGCACTCGATGGCCGACCTGAGTTGCGGTTCCTTCGACTTGCCGGTGGGGCGTTCGACCTCCAGCCACCACTTCAGTGTGCTGCGCGAGGCGGGGCTGCTGCGCCAGTACTACGTGGGTACGACCAAGATGAATGCGCTGCGCAGCGAGGAGCTGGAGCGCCGTTTCCCGGGGCTGTTGTCGGCGGTGGTGGCCGCGGCGGACGCGGAGGTGCGCGCGGGCGCCCCATCCCGGCCGACATGACGGCCAATCACGGCCGGTGACGGCCGGTCGGTCGGTGACGGCCCCGGTCAGCCGGTGACGGTGGCGGTGGCGGTGGCGGTGGCGGTGGCGGTGGGGACGATCTCGCCGGTCCGGGTGCCGGTCTCCGGGCAGCGGTGGGCCTCGGCGATGGTGTCGAGGCCCACGGGGACGCGGTCGGCGGCGGGGCGAGGGTGCCGTCGGCCGGGCCGGCGGTGACGAAGGCGAGGGCGCGGCACGGGCGTTCGTCGTCGCGGGTGACTTCGAAGGCATCTCGTCCGGGCTTGCGGGCTGCTCCCGTGACGATCCTGGAGCGCCTGGTACCGGACGGGTCGTGGGAGCTGTTCCGGCCGGTGGCGCCGGCGGCGGCGGGGGGGGGGCGCGGCCCCGGGGGGGGGGGGGGGGCGGGGGCGGGGGGCGGCGGTGGGGGGGGGGGGGGGGGGCAGGGCGGCGCC
>NZ_JBHWCL010000292.1:0-2474 GCF_042735125.1 Kitasatospora sp. NPDC059599
GGCGGCCTTGCTGGGCCACCAGCGGTAGATGGTCTGTTTCCCGACCCCGGCGGTGTGGGCGATGCCCTCGATGGTGACCCGGGCGTAGCCGTCGCTCACGGCGATGTCGAGGGCGGCGTCGAGGATGGCGCGGTGGGCGCGCTGGTTGCGGAGGTCCGGATTCGGGGCTGGCGGCATGGTCCGGATTATTCCACGAGACGTCACGTGCCGTCTTGACGTGATCGTCTTGTCCGGGGAACATGGTTCCCGCGAGGCGAGACGAGACGGTACGTCACGAGACGAGACGGTGCGGGCTGCCGTACGGGGGAAGGCCGTTTCCGTCACGGGGGATCGCCTCGCGCTGGAAACGCCGGGGGACTGACCAACCGGCCCACGCACAGGGGGACCAATGAAGACCATCGCGTCCGACAGCGGCCGCGCCGGCTCGGTGCGCAGGAAGCTCGGCAGACGAGCGGGCAGCACGGCCGTCGCCGTGGCACTCGCCGGAACCGGCCTCATCACCAGCACCAGCCAGGCGCACGCGTCGGGGACATGGATCAATGGCTGGAGCACCGTCTCGACACCGTTCCGCTGCACCGTCGGCAGCGACGAGGCGACTTTCTTCTGCCTGTACTACAACAGTGGTGCCGAGGGTGCCATTTGGTTGTCCTCGTCCGGGAAGGTGTACTCCCTCGGGGGCGAATACTTCCACAACGACGGCTACGGCTCGAACGGTGCCGGAGCAGCCGTCTGGCACGATGCCGCGAGCGTCGAGGCCGTCGAGGGCGGCTGCGCCGTCGGGGTCTACTCCGGAGCGTGGCTCACCGGCGATGCGAACTACGTCCCTGCCGGCCGTGGCGGCAACCTCACGTCCACCGTGAAGAACAAGGAAGAGAGCATCGGCGCCGTCTGCTGACCCCCGCCGGTTTGCCTGAATGGGTGCTGCCGCCGGGCCGCCTGCCCGGCGGCAGCGCTCCGTACCGACCTCATCGACCGATAGGGCACCATGAAGCGCCGCCCGGCCGTACGACCGCGCCACTGCCGGAGCGGCGCTGCTCTCCTCCTGCTGGCCGCGGCCGGCTGCACCTCCACCACTACCGGCGCGCTCGCTCCCCCGCAGCCGGTTGCCACCCCGACCGTCGCCGCCGGAACGGCGGAACTGCACCTGCCGGTCGAGGCCTACATGCTCTCGCCCACGCAGTCGGTACAGTTCAACTGGGTCCAGCAGGCCGCGACCGGCGCCTGCATGAAGCGGTACGGGCAGGACTACCCGGTGCCGGCCCGACCGGACCGGACGCCGGCCGGAGCGTTCGAGACCATGAAGCGCCGATACGGCATCAGCGACGCCGAAGAGACACACCGGTGGGGCTATCACCTCCCGGAGACCGCCGACCCGCGCAAAACCACGCCGATCGGCAAACTCCCGCTCGACGCACAGACCGTCCTGACAGGCGTCGACCCCCGGACCCGGAACCGGGTGTCGAGCTTCGCCGGAAAGCCGCTGCCCGAACACGGCTGCCTCACGGAGCTCGACCGGATCCTCCCGGCCGCAGCCGCCGGACCGCTCGGCCCCGGCAACGGCGAACAGGGGATCGTCGCCACACTCAAGGCCAAGTCCTTCGAGGACTCCCAGGCCGATCCCCGGGTGACCGCAGCCATCGCCGCCTGGTCGTCCTGCATGAAGGGCCGGGGCCACGACGTGGCCACTCCCCTGCGCGCCTCCGAGGGCCTTGCGATGGCTGCGGACCAGCCACCGAGCGAGGCCGAGATCGTTCGGGGCGACGCCGACATCGCCTGCAAGCACGAGACCAATCTGATCGGTATCTGGTTCGCGGTGGAGTCGGATCTGCAGAACTCCGCGATCAATCGGGACAGCGAGACCATGCGGAAGGTCAAAGCCACCCTGGACGACGAAGCAGCCCGACTCAAGCAGCTGTTCGACCGGGACTGGGGCGTCGATTCCTGACCCGCCCCTGCGGCGGATCGCCGCAGGAGCGTCGAGCCGAGCCAGGTGCTGGGCCGCCACCGGTGGGCCATCAAGCGGACCATGGCTTGACCTACCGGCTACCGTCGCACCTTCTTCCTCGGGGCACTGGTGTCGGGGGTGGGCCCCCGGCGTGTGCCGTGGAGCCGGGCGGGGGTGATGCGCCGGCGCTGTGTTCGGTGAGGCTCGTGTGCCCGCACTGCGACCAGACCGTCCGGCTCACCTGACCGGGCGCGCGCGCCGGACCGCATCCGGGGCGCCCTCAGGGCTCAGGTGGTCGGGGCCGTACGCCCAGGACCCGGCCGACAGAGCCAGGGGGAAAGGTCTGCCGGCCAGGCCCATGCACTGCCCGCCCGCCCGCCCGCGCTTCTGGTAGCCCCGATCCACCGAGCCCGCCCGTCAGGCCCCCTCCGCCCGGCCACTCCCCCAAGCAGACCGGCGGCAAGAAGAGCACCTCCACCAAGACCACCGCCACCAGCACCAGCACCAGCACCGGCACCGGCACCGGCAC
>NZ_JBHWCL010000293.1:0-2413 GCF_042735125.1 Kitasatospora sp. NPDC059599
AAGACGGCGCAGAGCACTTCTTCGTGTGGGGTGGTGGGGGTGCGGTCGGTGTGGTTCGTGGTGTGGGTGGGGGCGGGCAGGGCGCGTTGGTCGAGTTTGCCGTTGACGGTGACGGGCAGCGCGTCGAGGACCACGACCGCTGACGGAACCATGTAGTCGGGCAGCCGCTCGGCGGCGTGTGCGCGGACCCGGGCGGCGAGTTCGTCGTCATCGCGGTGGTCGGTGGCGGTGGGGACGAGGTAGGCGACGAGGCGCTTGTCGCCGGGGGTGTCCTCGCGGGCGACGACGGCGGCCTGGTCGACGGCGGGGTGGGCGGCCAGGGCGGCCTGGACCTCGCCGAGTTCGATCCGGAAGCCGCGGAGCTTGACCTGTTCGTCGGCACGGCCGGCGAAGACGAGTCGGCCGTCCTCCGTCCAGTGGGCGAGGTCGCCGGTGCGGTACATGCGGCTGCCGGGTTCGCCGAACGGGCAGGCGGTGAAGCGTTCGGCAGTGAGGCCGGGACGGTTGAGGTAGCCGCGGGCCAACTGGACGCCTGCCAGGTAGAGTTCGCCGTCCACGCCCGGCGGGACCGGTTCCAGTCGCGCGTTCAGCACGTACACCCGGGTGTTGGGCAGCGGCCGCCCGATCGGGGCTGCGACGGCACCGGAGAGGGCGTCGCTCATCACCGAACCGACGGTGTTCTCGGTCGGGCCGTAGCCGTTGATCATCGTGCGGCCGACCGACCAGCGTTCCACCAGGTGCGGCGGGCAGGATTCGCCGGCCGTCACCAGGGTCATGCCGTCCGGCAGTGCGCCCTCCGGAAGTTCGGCCAGCGCGGCCGGTGGCAGCACCGCGTGCGTCACCCCGTGCTCGGACAGGATCTCGGCCAGCTCCTTGGCGGACAGCAGTCGCTCCTTCGGCGCCGCGACCAGGCAGGCGCCGGAGAGCAGGGCGGTGTAGATCTCCCAGGCCGCCCCGTCGAAGCTGGGCGACGCGAACTGCGGCACCCGGGAGTCGGGGCCGATCCCGAACTTGGCGATCTGCCCGAGGGCGAAGTTCACGATGGCGCGGTGGGGGATGGTGACGCCCTTGGGGCGGCCGGTCGAGCCGGAGGTGTAGATGACGTAGGCGGCGTGGTCGGGGTGGACGGTCAGTGGGGGTTCGGTGTTCGGCTGGTCGGTGAGGTCGGTGAGGTCGAGGTGGATGGTCCGAACTTGCGTGGTGGATACGGCGGTTGTGGTGGTGGTGAGGAGGAGGGCGGGCTGGGCGTCGTCGAGCATGGTGGTGACGCGGTCGTCGGGGTGGGAGGGGTCGATGGGGAGGTAGGCGGCGCCGGCCTTGAGGACGGCGAGGAGGGCGACGACGAGTTCGGTGGAACGGTCGAGGCGGAGGGCGACGAGTGACCCGGGCGTGACGCCGTGGTGGATGAGGTGGTGGGCCAACTGGTTGGCGTGGGTGTGGAGTTGGGTGTAGGTGAGCTGCTGGTCTTCGAAGACGAGGGCGGTGTGGTCGGGGGTGCGGGTGGCCTGTTCGGTGAGGAGGTGGGTGAGTGTGGTGTGGGGGGTGGGGGTGGTGGTGTCGTTCCAGGTGGTGAGGAGGGTGTGGCGGAGTTCGGGGGTGAGGACGGGGATGTCGGCGAGGGGGGTGTGGGGGTCGGTTTCGAGGGCGGTGACGATGTTCTCGGTGGCCGTGAGCAGCAGGCCGCGGATGAGTTCGGGGTCGATGGAGGCGTCGCACTGGACGGTGAACGCGAACCCGCTGCCGAAGTCGTCGATCGAGACTCCGAGCGGATAGGTGGTGCGCTCCTGAGTGAAGACCAGCTCGATGCCGTCGAGTTCGTCCTCGATGTTCGCCTCGTCGATCGGCGTGTGGCGGTAGTTGAGGACGGTGGTGAAGAGCGGGGTGTTCGGCGGGAGGGGGCCGGCCTGCTGGGCGACCGCGAGGGGGGTGTGCTCGTGTTCGAGGTGGTCGGCGAGGTGGCGGTGTGTGGTGTGGAGGGCGGTGAGGGCGTCCTGGTTGCGGGTGTCGATGCGGATCGGGAGCGTGTTGATGTGGAGGCCGAGGGTGTTGCGGGGGGAGCCGGTGGTGTGACGGCCGAGGAGGATCGTGCCGAACACCGTGTCGGGGTGGCCCGTGAGGTGGCTGAGGGTGTGGGCGTAGGCGAGGTGGAAGAGGGCGGCGGGGGTGGTGCCGTGGTGGCGGGAGGTGGTGTGGATCCGGTGGGTGAGGGCGGGGTCCAGGGGGTGGTGGGTTTCGCGAGTGGTGGTCGGGTCGGTGGTGGTGAGGTTGTAGGGGGTGGTGGGCTGGGTCAGGCCGGCGAGGTGTTCGGTGAAGTACTGGCGGCTGTTGGTGGGGTGGTTGAGGGTGTGGGCGACGAAGTCGCGGTAGGGGTGGGTGGGGGGGAGTTGGTGGTGGGTGTGGGTGAGGTGGGCGC
>NZ_JBHWCL010000294.1:0-2333 GCF_042735125.1 Kitasatospora sp. NPDC059599
GGGCGCGGGGCCGCGGCCCCGGCCAGCGCCGGGGCCCCCCCCCCGTGGGGTGGGGGGGGTGCGGCCCGGGGGCTCGGCCCTGTGCCGGGCGCGGGGCGGACGGGCCGCCCGGGGGTCACTTCGCGAGGAAGGCCAGCAGCGCCTCGTTGACCTCCTCGGCGTGGGTCCACAGCAGGCCGTGCGGCGCGCCCTCGATCTCCACGTACTCGGCGGAGGGCAGCGCCCGGTGGAACGGCCGCGCGGTGTTCTCGACCGGCAGGATGCGGTCACCGGTGCCGTGCAGGATCAGCGCCGGCACGTCGATGCGGGGCAGGTCGGCGCGGAAGTCGGTGTACCAGGTGGCCGGCGCGGCCGAGGCCGCGAAGAAGCCGCCGCCGGCCGCGGTGTTCCAGCTGTTGCGGACGGCCTCCTCGCTGATCCGGGAGCCGAGGTTCTCGTCCAGGTTGTAGAAGTCCTGGAAGAAGTCGCGGTAGTAGGCGTAGCGGTCGGCCTTCACCGCGGCGACGATGCCGTCGAAGAACTCCTTCGGGGCGACGCCGTCCGGGTTGTCGTCGGTCTTCAGCAGGCAGGGCTCCAGGGAGGCCAGGAAGGCGACCTTGGCGACGCGGGCCGAGCCGTGGGCGGACACGTACCGGGCGACCTCGCCGGTGCCCATCGAGAAGCCGACCAGCACGGCGTCCCGGACGTCCAGGGTCTCCAGCACGGTGTTCAGGTCGGCGGCGAAGGTGTCGTAGTCGTAGCCGGTGGTGGGCTGCGACGACCGGCCGAAGCCGCGGCGGTCGTAGGTGATCACCCGGTAGCCGGCGTCGAGCAGCGCGGCGCTCTGCCGCTCCCAGGAGTGCCCGTCCAGCGGGAACCCGTGGATCAGCACGACCGGCTGACCGGTGCCGTGGTCCTCGTAGTAGAGGTCGATGGGGGTGGTGTTCTCCTGGCCGACGGTGATGAACGGCATGGGCTGTCGTCTCTTCTCTGTGATCCGCTGTGGTGCACCGCGGCCCGTGGGCCCCGGTGCACCACACGCTAGGTCCGGCCGTATGCGGACGGTGTCCGCTGCGGGTACCGGGTGTCGTCCGAGAGCGCCCGACCGTCCGTCGGCGGCCCGGTGGCCCGGCGGCCCGGCGGCGGAGCGCCGGTCGGACCGGGCGCCGCCGAGGCGGGTGGCCGGGCCCCGGGCGGGAGTTCGGCGAGGGCGGCCCGGTGGTCGTGCGCGGTGCAGCGCCTCGACGAGGGGCTCCCCGGGTGCCGGTTCGCTGCACCGGATGCGAGTGACAGGGAGGTCGCGGGGAGGTCCGGTGACCGGTCGGACGGGGCCGCAGCGGGCGGACGGCCCGTCTGTATCATTCGTTCGCACGCAGCGGCAGGGGGCAGGGGCGACGTGGACGTGGTGGGGCCGAACGGGCCGGCGCGGGTGGGTCCGTTCCGGGTGGTGGCGGTGCTCGGGCAGGGCGGGATGGGCCGGGTGCTGCTGGGGGTGTCGCCGGACGGGCGGCCCGCGGCGGTCAAGCTGGTGCACGCCGAACTCGCCGAGGACGACGGGTTCCGGATCCGCTTCCGGCGTGAGGTGGAGGCCTCGCGGCGGGTCTCGGGCGGGTACACGGCGGCGGTGATCGCGGCCGATCCGGAGGCCGAAACCCCGTGGCTGGCCTCGCAGTTCGTGCCGGGACCGGCGCTGAACGAGGCGCTCGGGGCGGTCGGCACGCTGCCGGAGGAGTCGGTGCGGCGGCTGGCGGCCGGGCTGGCCCTGGCGCTGGTCGACGTGCACCGGGCCGGGCTGATCCACCGGGACCTCAAACCCTCCAACGTGCTGCTCACCGAGGACGGCGTGCGCGTCATCGACTTCGGGATCGCGCGGGCGGCCGAGGGCCAGGACACCAAGCTGACCCGGACCGGCGCGATGATCGGCTCGCCCGGCTACATGTCGCCCGAGCAGGTCGAGGGGCGGGAGTCGACCCCCGCCAGCGACGTGTTCTCGCTCGGCGCGACCCTGGCCGTGGCCTGCACCGGGAGGCCGGCGTTCCCGGGAGAGTCGCTGCCGCGGATCCTCTTCAACGTGCTGCACGCGGAGCCCGATCTGACCGGGGTGCCGGAGCGGCTGCGGCCGCTGCTGGCCGCGTGCCTGGCCAAGGACCCGGCCGCGCGGCCGACCCCGCAGGACGTGCTGGCGGCGGTCGGGCGGATCGCGCCGGCGGCCCGGCCGTGGCCGGAGGCGGTGCACGGGCTGCTGGCGGCGCAGGGGGCGGGGATCGCGCGGCTGCTGGCGGCGGCCGAACCGGCGGCCGAACCGTCGGCCGGCGCCGCCGGGGCGGCGGTGGCGGGCCCGGCGGCCGGCCCGG
>NZ_JBHWCL010000295.1:0-2306 GCF_042735125.1 Kitasatospora sp. NPDC059599
GAGCCGACCACCATCGGCGCCGAGGCCCCGGCCCTGCCGGAGTGGATCGCCCGCGGGCACTGAACCCGCCGCGGGCGCCCGCGCGCGGGCACCTGCGCGCCGCGGGCGCCGCTCCGCGACGGGTGCCGCGCCGTCGCGCGGGCGGCGCGGTACCCGAACGGCCCCCGGGGGCTTGATCGTTCCCCGGGGGCCGTACGATCGCGATCATGGCCCATGACCCGCGCGACCTCGACGACGCCATGCTCGCCTTCTGGCGTGAGCGACACATCTCCACCCTGACCACCACCCGCCCGGACGGCACGCCGCACGTGGTGCCGGTCGGCGTGACGTTCCAGCCGGAGACGGCGACCGCCCGGGTGATCACCAGCCGCACCAGCCGCAAGGCGCGCAACGTCGCGGAGGCCGGGCCGGAGGGCCTGCGGGTCGCGGTCTGCCAGGTCGACCGGGCGCGCTGGGCGACCCTGGAGGGTGTGGCGATCGTCCGCGACGAGCCCGAGCAGGTCGCCGAGGCCGAGCGGCGTTACGCCGAGCGGTACCGCCAGCCCCGGGTCAACCCGGACCGCGTGGTCATCGAGATCGCCGTGGACCGCGTGCTCGGCCGCGGCTGAGCCCCGGGCTGCTCCGGAACGGCCGTTCTCGCTTCCGGGAACGGCCGTTCCGCCGTTCGGTGTGGCGCGGCTGTTCGGTGTGGCGCGGCTGTTCGGCGAGCCTGGGCGGTCGGTGCGCCTGGGCGGTCGGTGCGGCCGTACACGACCTAGGTGGTCGGTACGGGGCGGGCGGCGCGGATCCGCTGGCGGAGGAAGAGCGCGGCGCGGTCCAGGGCCTCGTCGGCCTCGTCGAGGATCCCGGCGAAGGCCTGGAACACGTGCGGGACGTCGGCGGTGACGTCGAGGACGACGTCCACGCCCGCCGCCGTCGCCCGTGCGGCCAGCCGGGTGGAGTCGTCCAGCAGCACCTCGTTGGTGCCCGCCTGGATCAGCATCGGGGGGAAGCCGGTCAGGTCGGCGAGGACGGCCGGGCTGAGCAGCGGCTGGTGGGGGTCGGCTCCGGCGAGGTACATGGCGCTGGTGTGCGCGAGGGCCGCCCGGGTGAAGATCGGGTCGACGCCCTCCTTGGTGTCCATGCTCGCGCCGGTCCGGGTCGCGTCGAGGCCCGGGGAGAAGGCGAGCAGGCCGGCGGGCAGCGGGAGGCCCGCGTCCCGGGCGGCGAGGCAGGTGGTGACGGCGAGGCCGCCGCCGGCGGAGTCCCCGGCGAACACGACGGCCGAGGGGTCCTCGCCCCGGTCGAGAAGGGCGCGGTAGGCGCTCAGGGTGTCCTCGACGGCTGCGGGGAACGGGTGTTCCGGGGCGAGCCGGTAGTCCACCGAGTACGCCCCGAGGCCGGTCCTGGCCACGAGGTTCCCGGTCAGCGAGAGGGCGGTCTCGGGGGAGCCGTACACCCAGCCGCCGCCGTGGAAGTACAGGATGGTGCCGGCGCCCGGGCCGCCCCCGGCGCCGCCGTCCGCCGCTCCCCGCGGTTCGACGCGCAGGGCGGGCCGGTCGCCCAGGGTCGTCGGCGTGGTGCGGATGCTGTCGTGGGGCACGGCCATCCGGGACATCAGGGCCCTGAAGCCGGCCCGGATCTGTTCGACCGACTGCGGTCCCTCGGGACCCGGTTGCCGCAGGATCCCGTCGATCCGGCTGCGCTGTTCCCTGCTCATGAGCGGACTCCCGTCGCATGTATCTTCCCGTACACTATATGCCGTGGAATATACATTGGGCGGCGACAGTGCCGCGGTCGGTCTCCCGGACCTCTTCGCCGATCTCGTCCGGTGCGAGACGCGCCTGTACAACGCGCTCGGCGACCGGCTCCGCGAGCGGCACGGGATCGTCACCTCGCAGTACGAGTTCCTGCGCTACCTGCGGGACCACCCCGGGTGCCGGGTCGCGGACCTCGCCGCCGAGTTCGCCATCGGCGTCGGGGCGACCAGCAAGGGCATCGACCGCCTGGAGAAGCAGGGGTGGGCCGCCCGGCGGCCGAACCCGGCGGACCGCCGCTCCTCGCTGCTGGTGCTGACCGACGACGGCGCCCGCCTCGTCGACGCGGCGGAGGCGACCTTCACCGGGGGCCTGTCCGAACTGCTCGGCGGCGCCCTCGACGGCCCCTCGGTGGCAGCGGCCGCACGGGCCCTGTCGACCCTGCGCTCCGCACTCGAACGCGACCGGGTCGGCACGCCGACCGGGTGACCGGCCCGGCCGGCCGCCGGGACTGCGGGAACGCCGGTACGTCGGAACGCCGGAAGGCCGCCGCCGCGCTCGGGTGAGCGC
>NZ_JBHWCL010000296.1:0-2282 GCF_042735125.1 Kitasatospora sp. NPDC059599
GGTCTGCGGCGACACCGCGCTGACCTTCGCCGAGCTGAACGCCCGGGCCAACCGGCTCGCGCACCGGCTGATCGCGGCGGGCGCCGGACGGGAGTCCGTGGTCGCCCTCGCGCTGCCGCGCTCGGCGGACACCGTGGTCGCGATGCTGGCCGTACTCAAGGCCGGCGGCGCCTACCTGCCGCTGGACGGCGAGTACCCGGCCGACCGCACCGCCCACATGCTGGCCGACGCCCGCCCGGCACTGGTGCTGACGGACGAACACTGGCCACTGCCCGAGGTCCTGGCCGGGTTGCGCACCCTCGACGTCGCCGAGCCGACCGGGGACAGCGCCGGCCTCGCCCGCCACGAAGCCGACGACCCGGAGCCGGGCATCGACCCGGGCGACGCCGCCTACGTCATCTACACCTCCGGCTCCACCGGCCGCCCCAAGGGCGTCGTGGTCCCGCACGGCGCCGTCGCCGCCCTGCTGGCCGCCCACCGGGCCACGCTGATCCGCGGCACCGGGCAGGCCCACGGCCGGCAGCGGATCGCCCTCACCGCCTCGCTCTGCTTCGACGCCTCGCTGGAGCCCGTGCTCTGGATGTACGCCGGGCACGAGCTGCACCTGATCGGCGACGAACTGCGCCGCGACCCGGCGGCCCTCGTCCGCCACACCGCCGACGCGGGCATCGACGCCCTGCACATCACCCCGTCCTACACCGAGCAGCTGATCGAGGAGGGCCTGCTGGACGCACCCGCGCCGCGACTCCTGCTGCTCGGCGGCGAGGCCGTCGGCCAGGCGCTGTGGCAGCGGCTGCGGGAGCACCCCGACACCGCGGGCCACAACTTCTACGGCCCGACCGAGGCCACCGTCTACGCGCTCACCCAGCCGTTCGACGCCGCCGAGCGCCCCGGCCTGGGCGGCCCGATCGCCGGTGTCCGCGCCCACGTCCTGGACGAGCACCTCAACCCCGTCCCGGTCGGGGTGCCGGGGGAGCTGTACCTGGCCGGCGCCGGCCTGGCCCGGGGCTACCTGGGCCGGCCTGGCCTGACGGCAGAGCGCTTCGTCGCCTGCCCGTTCGCACCCGGGGACGGGGCGCGGATGTACCGCACCGGCGACCTGGTCCGCCGCACCCGCGACGGCGGCCTGGAGTTCCTGGGCCGCACCGACCACCAGGTCAAGATCCGCGGCTTCCGGATCGAACTCGGCGAGATCGAGCAGGTGGTCGCCCGCCACCCCGCCGTGCGTCAGTGCGTGGTTGCCGTGCGCGAGAGCGACACCGGCGACCGCCGACTGGTCGCCTACTGCACGGTGGGCCAGGCGTCGCCCGAACTCGCCGTCGAGCTGCGGCGGTTCGCCGCCGGGTCGCTGCCCGGCTACATGGTCCCGGCCGCCGTCGTCCTGCTGGACGCGGTGCCCCTGACCGGCAGCGGAAAGGTGGACCACCGGGCGCTCCCGGAGCCGGACTTCGGCGCGCTGTCGGCGGGCCGGGCGGCCCGCACGCCGCAGGAGGAGATCCTCTGCGGACTGTTCGCGGAGGTGCTCGGCCTGGACGCGGTCGGCGTCGACGACGACTTCTTCGACCTGGGCGGCCACTCCCTGCTGGCCACCAAGCTGCTCAGCCGGGTCCGGACGGTGCTGGGCGCCGAGTCCGGTATCCGGGACGTCTTCGAGGCGCCGACGGTCGCCGGGCTGGCGGCCCGCCTGGGCACCGGTCCGGGCCCGCAGCGCCTCGCGCTGACGGCCGGGGGCGAGCGCCCGGACCGGGTGCCGCTGTCCTTCGCCCAGCAGCGGCTCTGGCTGATCGACCGGATGGAGGGCCCCGGCGCCCTCTACAACCTGCCCCTCGTCCTGCGGGTGGCGGGGGAGCTGGACACCTCGGCGCTGGAACGCGCCCTCGGTGACGTGGTCGCCCGGCACGAGAGCCTGCGCACCCTGATCGCCGAGGAGGACGGCACCCCGTACCAGCGGATCCTGCCCGCCGCTCAGGCCCGGGTCGGCGTCGAACTGCTGCCGCCGGGCACCGCCCCGGAGCTGTGCACCGCACGGGCCTTCGACCTGGCCGCCGACCTCCCGGTCCGCGCCCACGTCATCCCGGCCGCGGCCGGCGAGCACCTGCTCGTCCTCGTCCTGCACCACATCGCCGGCGACGGCTGGTCGATGGGACCGCTGCTGTCCGACCTCGCCACGGCCTACGCGGCCCGCACCGACGGCGCCGCCCCCGGCTGGTCGCCGCTGCCCGTGCAGTACGCCGACTACGCGCTCTGGCAGCGCGAGCTGCTCGGCGACGAGGACGACCCGG
>NZ_JBHWCL010000297.1:0-2165 GCF_042735125.1 Kitasatospora sp. NPDC059599
ACCACAAAACGCGACCGCAACACCTCATGCCGCGCCACCAAACCCGAGAACGCCGACTCCAACGCCCCCACATCCACCACACCCCGCAACCGCAGCGCACAGGGCAGTCGACTCGACCCGAGCTCCAGCTGTTCGAGGAACCACAGCCGCTGCTGCGCGAACGACAACGGCAGCCCGCCCGCACCGCGCACCACCGGCACCAGCGCCGGGCCGTCCACGACCGAGCCGGTCGCACCGACCGCCTGGGCCAACTGCTCAACGGTGGGCGACCCGAACAGTTCCCGTAGCGGCACCTCCCGCCCGAGTTCCCGGCGCAGGAGGGAGACGACACGGGTGGCGACGAGGGAGTGTCCGCCGAGGTCGAAGAAGTTGTCGTGGACGCCGACCCGGTCGACGCCGAGGACCTCGGCCCAGATCCCGGCGATGACGGTCTCGGTCTCGTCACGCGGCGCCACGAACCCGGACGCCAGCTCCGGACGGTCGCGGTCCGGGGCCGGCAGCGCCCGCCGGTCCACCTTCCCGTTGGGCGTGGACGGCAGCGCCTCCAGGAAGACGAAGCCGGCAGGCACCATGTAGTCGGGCAGGCCGTCCGCGCACCAGCGCCGCAGGACCGCCGCCCCCGTTCCCGCACCCGGCCGCGGCACCACGTACGCGATCAGCCGCTTGTCCCCCGGCACGTCCTCGCGCACGGTGACCACCACCGAGGCCACGTCCTCGTGCGCGGCCAGCCGCGACTCGATCTCACCCAACTCGATCCGGACGCCCCGGACCTTCACCTGGTCGTCGATCCGCCCCAGGAACTCCAGGACCCCGCTCGGCAGCCACCGCACCAGGTCCCCGGTGCGGTACACCCGGCGCGCCCTGCCGCCGAGCTCCACCTCGACGAACTTCTCGGCGGTCAGCTCCGGCCGGTTCAGATACCCCCGCGCCAGGCCCCCGCCGCCGACCAGCAGCTCGCCGGGCACCCCGACCGGCACCAGGCCGTCGGCGCCGTCCACCACGAACAGCTCGGTGTTCGGCGCGGGACCGCCGACCGGCATGGAGGAGGTCCTCGGGCTGTCCGGGGTCACCCGCAGCAACGTCGTGTCCCCCCAGCTCTCCGTCGGGCCGTAGGTGTGCAGCAGGAACATCGGTGCGTGCACGCTGTTCACGAGGGAGTCGGCCTCGGCCCGGGTGACCTTCTCCCCGCAGTACTTGACGTACCGCACACCCGCGAACACGTCCGGGCAGGCCGACACGTGGTGGTTGAACAGCGACGAGGTGAGCATCAGCGCCGTCACCCCGCGGGCACGGACGACGTCCCTGAGCAGGAACGGGTTGCGGATCTCCTCGCGCAGAACGATGGCCAGGCTCGCCCCGGCCGTCAGCGCACTCCAGACTTCGATCGCGCAGGCGTCCCAGGAGAAGCTCGTGATCTGCGCGACGCAGTCGTCGGGGGTCAGGGTTTCGAGCCAGTTGTACCGCACCTGCCGCACGATCTTCCGGTGCTCGACCATGACGCCCTTGGGGGTGCCGGTGGAGCCGGACGTGTAGATCACGTAGGCCAGGTCGTCCGGGGTGGTGCGGTGCTCGGGGTCGGTGTCCGGCCGGGCCGCGATGACGGCCGCGTCGGTGTCCACACAGACGACGTGCCGATCAGCAACGGGGAACCGACCGCGCAGGCCCTCCTGGGTGAGCAGGACGGGAGCGGCGGTGTCGGCCAGCATGAACGCCAGCCGCTCGGCCGGGTACTCCGGATCCAACGGCACATACGCACCGCCGGCCTTCAGCACCGCCAGCAGGGACACCACCATGTCCGGGCCCCGCTCCAGACACACACCCACCAGCACGTCCGGACCCACACCCAGACCCCGGAGATGATGAGCCAGCCGGTTCGCCCGGGCGTTCAGCTGCGCATAGCTCAACTCCTCGCCCCCGAAGACCACCGCCACCGCCTCCGGACAGGCCGCGACCCTCGCCTCCACCAACTCGTGAACGCACCGGTCATCGGGGAAGTCCGCGGCACTGTCGTTGAACTCCACCACCAGCTGGTGCTTCTCCTCCTCGGACAGCAGCTCCAGCTCACTCAACCGCGCCGACGGATCGGCGACCACCGACGCCAGCACATTCCGGTAATGACCCGCCAGACGCTCCACCGACGAAACCTCGAACAGATCGGTGCTGTA
>NZ_JBHWCL010000298.1:0-2084 GCF_042735125.1 Kitasatospora sp. NPDC059599
CCCCGGGCGCGGAAACAGGCGGAAGATCTTCGCCGCCCGGGAAAAGCCGCCCGGTTGCGCCCCCCAGCACGCCCGGCGCAGGCTGCCCGAGCCGGGAAGGGGAACCACCAACCCATCCGACAAGCCAGGTCACACCACCCGGACACCCACCAGGACCCCTCTTCACCACTGACAAGACCCACCAGCCGCACGGCAGCAGTGGATGCGGACAGACATGCGAAAGGCCCTGCAGCTACTGGGCTGCAGGGCCTTCACGGTCGATTCGGCTCAGCCGGCGACGCGGGCCAGATCCTCGATGTCCGCGCGAGAGTACCGGTCGAATCTGCCGCGAATGATGCCGTGACGTTCGACGCTGACCTCGAACCTCCCCATGGACCAACCGAGGAACCGGGCTGCCTCGGCACCGGTGAGGCTCTCCTCGATCCAGTGACGGCGTGCGACGACAATGGCCTCGACCTCGTCGTGGGCCAGGGCTTCGAGGGATTCGACCGCGTACATCGGCCAGCCCTTGAACTCCCCGACAGGGTGCAGGGCTCCCCGGTCGGCCAGGTCCTGGATGTCGGTACGCTCGACCGGAAGACCGGTGTGCTGGGCCAGGTACTCCGCTGCCTTCTGAGACCCGAGGCCGGGGTGGTCGCCGACTTCCGCGATGATCTGCGGAACGAGATCGGTGACGGGTTCGACCGCGGCTTCGGACCAGCGGCCGCCTTCGAGGTCGGGGGCAGGGATCAGTCCACGCTGCTGAGCGCGGGTGACCTGCCAGTCCTTGAGACCGAGGTGACGGGCCAGCTGGACCGGTCCGAAGCCCTCCTTGCCCCGTCGGGTCCTGACGGTCGGCGCGGGCTTCGTCTCGGGCGCGGGTGCGACCGAGGCTTCCTCCCCGAGTTGGGCGAGGATCTGTTCGACCTGGTCCGGCAGGGTCCTGGCCACGCTCTGGGACCAGCGGCGGCCGTCGACGTCGGGTGGCGGGACCAGCCCCAGGTTCTGCGCGCGACGCAGCTGGGACTCCTTGAGCCCCAGCCAGCGGGCGAGCTGAACCGGCCCGAAGTCCTCTTGAGATCGGCTCACTGTCCAGGCTCCTCTGCTGACGTGCGGTGGTCTGAAGATGGTTCTCGCCCGGGCACCGGCCCGGTGCTCCGGGATGGGAAGCGTCGGCGGGGGCCGGCGATGGTCCGGGTGTCGGCGTAGCGCCAGATGTCGGCGCGGCGGTACCGCCGGCGCATGCGGCCGCTGGGCAGCTCCTCCTCTTGGACTGGCTGAGGCCAGTTCCTCGGAGGGTTCTTGGGGTAGTGGGTGATGCTGGTCGGTTCGACGCCCAGGATCCGGGCGGCTTGGGCGAGGGTGACGAGGTCCTCCGGGTCACCGGAGCGGTCGACGTGGAGCTCGGCGCGCTGGGCCTTCCGACGGTATTCGGCGTACCAGGCGTCCCACTCTGCGGAGTCCCAGTACATGCTCTTCTCCACGGTCTTCACCGGCTCCGGGTGACCGTTCTCTCCGCGCAGGGCCCACATCCGGTCGAGGGTCCCGCGGGCCAGAGCGTGCCTGGCAGCCAGGTCGGCCCGGGACTCCAGATCACCGGTGTCCCCTCGCCCCTGGTACCAGGCGTCCCATTCCTCGCGGTCCCAGACCAGCTCCCGTCCAACCGTGCCGACCGCCTCAGGGTGCCCATTCGCGTGACGGTTTCGGTACCACTTCTCCAGTGGGGACAGCGTCATGCCGTACCTGTCCATCAGGTCCCGGCGGGTGCAAACCTCGCGGCCGTTCAGCGTCGTCACGATGCTCCTGGTTGGTCAGGTCAGGCGCTCTGGGCCTTGAGGCGCCTACGATGGCCCGCGTCGTCTCCTGGAATGGGCTGAAAGAGCCCTCGGGCCGGGAGACGTGACCAGGCGGCCTGCGATCTGCCAACGTTTCCCGTAGGACCAGCCATCATGTTGAATGATGCCTTGTTTCTCCGCTGGACTCCAGAGTGGGTGCCCTGATGCGACAGCCGTCCAGCTGGCGTACGTGACACGGCGGCGACAGCCGCCTGAGCGTCGGCCACGCCGACGCCGGCTTGGCTGGTGAGGAACGAACCGGCCAAGCCC
>NZ_JBHWCL010000299.1:0-1994 GCF_042735125.1 Kitasatospora sp. NPDC059599
CTGTCCGGCCCGCACCCGGCGCTGTCCGGGTGCGGGCCGCTTGCGTCAGCAGGTCGACACGTCGGACTCGGCCAGTGCCTCGTCGCCCGCGCCCGGCGCCACGCCGCGGAGCAGGTGGGTGAGGAGGTCGTCGAAGACCTGGTCCAGGGCCGGGCCGACGAGTCGGCCGCTCGCGGCCTGGGTGGCCACGCCGTGGACGGCGACGAAGAGGATGTCGCCGATCCGGTCGGCGCTGCCGGCCCGGATCCGTCCCTCGTCCTGGCCCCGGGCGATCAAGGCGTGGAGGTCGTCCTTCAGCGGCTGCCAGGCCAGCTCCAGCCCGTCCGCGACCGCGGCGTCGTGCTTGCGGGCGAAGGCCAGCTCCAGGAGCGCGCCGTGTTCGGCGGCGAAATCGACGTACGCGCGGGCGAAGGCGAACACCTGCTCGCGAAAGCCCTCCCCGCTCCGGGCGAGACCGTTGCGGGCCGCGGCGGTCAGCCGCTGGACACCGGTGAGCGCGAGGGCGTCGAGCAGGGCGCGCCGGTCCTTGAAGTGCCGGCTGGGCGCGGCGTGGCTGACGTCGAGGGCCCGGGCGAGCTCGCGCAACGAGAGGGCGTCGACGCCTTGCTCGCGCAGTGTCTGCTCGGCGCGTTCCAGCAGCGCGGCGCGGAGGTCTCCGTGGTGGTACTGGCCCGTTCGCATGGGCATCAGCATACGAGCATGTAGTCATTGACTACATTGTTGTCGTTGACTACATTGGGCGGCGAGGCGGACCCGACGTCCGCCCGCGTCCCGCCGTACGAGGAGAGCCATGGACTTCGCCCGCAAGACCACCCTGATCACGGGAGCGTCCACCGGCATCGGAGCCGCCTTCGCCCGCGAACTCGCCGCCCGCGGATCGGACCTCGTCGTCGTCGCCCGCAGCGAGGACAAGCTGGCCGGCCTCCGCGACGAGCTGACGGCGGCCCACGGCGTCACCGTGCACGTCCTGCCGCTCGACCTCGCCCGTCCCGGTGCCGCGGCAGAACTGCAGCGGCGCGTCGAGGAACTGGGGGTGACGGTCGACGTCCTGATCAACAACGCGGGCTTCGGGACCTTCGGCACCGTGGCAGCCGCCGACCCGACCCGGATCGCCGAAGAGGTCCACCTCAACTGCTCCACGCTCACCGACCTGACCGCCAGGCTGCTGCCCGGCATGGTCGAGCGGGGCCACGGCGCCGTGGTCAACGTGGCCAGCACGGCCGCCTTCCAGCCGATACCCCGGATGGCCGTCTACGGCGCCACCAAGGCCTACGTGCTCTCCTTCACCGAGGCACTGGCGAACGAACTGCGCGGCAGCAACGTCCGGGCGCTCGCCATCTGCCCCGGCGCCACCGACACCCCCTTCTTCGACGTCGCGGGGGAGGAAGCGGCGGTGGGCGTGCGCCGTCGCCCCGAGCAGGTCGTCGCCACCACCCTGGCGGCCCTGCAGAAGGGACGGCCGAGCGTCGTCGACGGATTCCTCAACCGCCTCGGAACGCTGGCGCCCCGCTTCCTGCCGCGCCGCGCCACGGTCGCCGTCGCCGAACGCGTCACCCGGCCGGGCACGGCGGCCTGAGCATTTGGTCACCGGGGGGACGGGGGAGTACTGTTTTCCAGTCGCTCGGCAGGGAGCACCGGACACGCATCGGCGCGGACGGTCCCGGAGCGGCCAATCCACAGAATCAGCACTTCCCGGTTCGAGCCGGGTCGAACTTGCCATGGGCAAGCGCGACTCCGGCTCTTATGCGGCGTGCTCGTTTTATCGGATTGCGGCCGGATTCGCTTTTCGGAGCGGGGAAGGGCTAGAGTCTGGAACGTCGGACAGGGCGTCAAGCCCCGGAAGACACCGGCGAATTGGATGAACGAAGCCCCGGAAACGGAGCGGAAAACATCTGATAGGCTGGAAACACGAAAGAACGAAGCCCGGAGGGCCTGCTGGAAGGCAGTCCGAAGGAAGCGTCCGTTCCTTGAGAACTCAACAGCGTGCCAAAAGT
>NZ_JBHWCL010000300.1:0-1799 GCF_042735125.1 Kitasatospora sp. NPDC059599
GGGAAGCGTCCGAGGTAGTTGAAGGCGATGTGGGGTTGGGGGAGTCGGGCGAGTTGGGGGGTGGTTTCGGGGTTGAGGTGGCGTAGGAGGCCGTAGCCGATGCCGTGGTGGGGGGTGGTGCGGAGTTGTTCCTTGATGTGTTTGAGGGCGGTGTCGGTGGTGTGGGGGGTGATGTCGCCCTGGAGGGGGGTGTGGAGGCGGACGGGGTGGGTGGTGGTGAACCAGCCGATGGTGCGGGAGAGGTCGAGGTTGTCGGTGAGTTCGTGGCGGCCGTGGCTTTCGAGGTCGATGAGGAGGCTGGTGGTGTGGGTGGTGTTGTTGCGGGTGTTCTGCCAGTGGGTGTGGGCGAGGGTGAGTCCGGTGAGGAGGACGTCGTTGATGCCGCAGTGGTAGGCGGTGGGGATGCGGGTGAGGAGGGGGGTGGTTTGTTCGGGGGTGAGGGTCCAGGTGTGGGTGGCGGCGGTGTGGAGGGTGTCGCGGGTGGGGTCGAGGGGGCGGGTGCCGGGGAGGGGGTCGGGTTGGTCGAGGGTGTGGGTCCAGGTGGTGAGTTCGGTGGTGTGGGTGGGGTGGTGGGCTTGTTCGGTGAGGAGTTTGGCCCAGTGGCGGAAGGAGGTGGTGGTGGTGGGGAGTTGGGGTTGGGTGTCGGTGGTGGTGGCGTGCCAGGCGGTGGCGAGGTCGGGGAGGAGGATGCGCCAGGAGACGCCGTCGATGATGAGGTGGTGGGCGAGGAGGAGGAGTCGTCCGGGGGTGTGGGGGCCGAGGTCGAGCCAGACGGCTTGGAGCATGGTTCCGGTGGTGGGGTCGAGGCGTTGTTGGGCTTGGGTTGCTGCGTGGGTGATGGTGGTGCGCAGGTCTTGTTCGGTGGTGGGTGTGTGGTGGATGAGGGTGTGGGCGTGGAGGGTGCCGGGTTCGGTGGTTTCGAGGTGTGGGCCGTCGGTGGTGTTGTGGGTGAGGCGGGCGCGGAGGATGTCGTGGTGGTCGATGACGGTTTGCAGGGTGTGGGTGAGTTGGTCGAGGTTGGCGCCGGCCGGGACTCGTAGCAGGACGGCTTGGTGGAACTGTGCGAATCCCGGGCTGTCGATGTCGAAGGCGTGCATGATCGGTGTCAGCGGGATCTTTCCGACGCCGTCGATGGTCGGCTGGCTGGTGGTGGTGTCCTTGGCCACGGTGGCGAGTTCGGCGGCGGACTGGTGTTGGAAGACGTCCCGGGGGGTGATGGTCAGGCCGGCCTCGCGGGCGCGGCTGACCAGCTGGATGGAGACGATGCTGTCCCCGCCCAGGTCGAAGAAGCGGTCGTCGATGCCGACCCGGGGCAGGTTCAGGACGTCGGCGAAGAGTTCGCAGAGCACGCGTTCGCGGTCGTTCCGGGGTGCGCGGTTGCTGGTGATGGTGGTGAAGTCGGGTGCGGGCAGAGCGGCGCGGTCGAGCTTGCCGTTGATGGTGAGCGGGAGCCGGTCGAGCACGACGATCACCGTCGGCACCATGTAGTCAGGCAGTGAGTCGGAGAGTGCTGTCCGGATCTCGGCCGGGTCGATCGTGGCTCCGTCGGTGGGGACGACGTAGCCGACGAGGCGTTTTTCGCCGGGCTGGTCGGTGCGGACGGTGGCGGTGGCCTGGGCGATGTGGGGGTGTCGGGCGAGGGCTGCCTCGATTTCGCCGAGTTCGATGCGGAAGCCGCGGATCTTGACCTGGTGGTCGGTGCGGCCGAGGTATTCGAGGGTGCCGTCCGCCCGCCAACGCACGAGGTCGCCGGTGCGGTACATGCGGCTGCCGGACGGACCGAACGGGTCGGCGACGAA
>NZ_JBHWCL010000301.1:0-1728 GCF_042735125.1 Kitasatospora sp. NPDC059599
GTGGCCAAAGGCCCGCCAGGGCCGACGCCACCGCCCCACCCCACCGGGCGGACAAGGCAGCCACGCCGAAGGCGTGTCCGAGGCCCGGTGGCCCACGGTGGCCAAAGGCCCGCCAGGGCCGACGCCACCGGGACGGTGAACGCCACCGGGCCACCAGCACAGCCGCCCCCGCAGGGGGCGACCAAGGCAGTGCCGGCCTGCCGGGGATCGGCCGCCAGTGGACCAGCGCGGGCTGACGCCCCGCATGCCGGCCTGGCGCATGAGGCGACGCCTACTCCGTAGCGTGCTGGCGCAGCACGGCGCCGGTGGCAGGGGCTGTGCGGCTGTCATCGCGCCTCTACTCCTCCGGTTCCGCCGGAAGCGTGCTGGTGGTTCGCGCGTGCAACGTGTGGTGCCTGCGAGGTTCTGTTCGCAGACGGATCACCCTCTGGGTCCGGGGCAGTGCCCGGACCCAGAGGGTGATCCAGCCCTACGGCCGCCCGGGGCGGGCAGCCTATGGATCAGTTGTCGATGATCAGCAGCCCGGTGGTGGAGCCCTTGCCCGGCCAGTAGTGGTCGGACGAACTCCGTTCGGCTCGAACGCGAATGCTCAGGGTGTGGGCGAGGCTGTTGCAGTCGCCCGCGGTCATCGGCACCTTGACGGTCATCGTGCGGGTCAGGGGCTCCCAGTCGTAGGGAGTACCAGGGATGCCGATCTGCGCGAGGTGGGCGTCGATCCCGGCGCGGGTGACCTGGCCCGGGCGTCCGATCGCGCACCGCTCCCGCTGCGACAAGGGGCAGAGGTTGGACTGGCAGACGGACGAGCCCAGGATGTTGGAAGTGTCCGGCTGCTTGAGGACGTGGGACAGAGCGCACGAGTTGGTCTCGAAGACCGGGTAGTCGCGGTAGTGCTGTGCCAGACCGAACACCGTCTCGCGCATGGTGGCCGGCCAGACCGAGGAGGCACTCTCCACGTCCAGGCCAGGGTCCTTCAGCGCGGGCCACAGCGGTGCCATCTGGTCGCGGGCGCCCGGCTTGACCTTGAGGCCGACGGCAACCGAGCACTGCGCGTACTGCGTCGCCAGCCCGAGGACGCGGTGCACTGCCTCGGGAGTGGAGTTCTGCGGCAGGAACGGGCGCCAGTAGTGGATGACCGGAATGCCGATGGCGTGGAGGGCGGGGAAGTTCGCCCTGAGGGCGTCGTGGTTGATGCCCTGCTCGACGTCAGGTCCCAGACCGGAGTAGCTGAGGTAGACGATGACGGGCAGTCCGGCCGCTCGGGTACGGGTCAGACACTCGAGGACGTCCGGGGTGAAGCCGCACTTGGTGATCAGGCACACCGGGTTGCGCAGTCCACGCTCGACGAAGAGATCGAGCAGTTCGGTGAGATGCTTGCGGGTGCGGGGCGTGGACAGGGCGTCGGTGCAGGTGTAGAGGGCCAGGACACTGGTCGGCCGGTAGTAGCGGCTGTCCAGCAACAGTTCGAGGGTCTTGGCGGGCGTGGCGAGCTCGACCGGGCGGACCCTGGTCAGGCCTCGGTCCTCGAGGAAGCAGTACCCGCATCCCTTGTTGCAGCCCTGGACTCCGTTCACGGCGATCCACGACTCGTGCTGGTCGATAACGGGCTCGTAGAGCCGTTCGATCTTCGACGGGTTGTTCATGTGTTTCTCCCTGGTGGGTGGCCGGGAGGGGTGGCCGCCTGGTTGGCGGTCGGGGTTGGTGGGGCCCCTTTCCGGCGCGGGGCACCAG
>NZ_JBHWCL010000302.1:0-1707 GCF_042735125.1 Kitasatospora sp. NPDC059599
GGGGAGCGGTGTGCTCCCCGCCGCGCGGCGGATCCGGTTGCTCAGTCCTCCGATCCGGCGGCGACCGTCTCGTAGGCGTATCCGTCCCGGCGAAGTGCCTGCACGAGGGCTTCGACTTCGACGGCGGTTCCGAGGGGTTCCCCGGCCTTCGCCGCCTTCAGCCTGCCGATCGCCTCGGCCGGGCTGTAGTCGAGGATCGCCCGCAGGTGGCGGGCCGCCGCGACGGTCCCGTCCCGGCCTTCCACCAGCCGGGCCCGGAATCCTCCGAGCTTCGCCAGCAGTCCTTGCCTGACGTCCTCCGGCCCGGGCCCGTCGCCGTAGTCGCAACTGACCAGACCGCAGTTCTCGCACTGCCATTCGTCGAACCAGCCGAACTCCTCGGCCACGATCTGCTGGCCCCGCGAGCCCGTCACGTCATGACCGCACTTGCTGCAGGTCAGCTGGTAGTCGAGTGCGCGGTAGATCATTTCCTCTTCCCGCTCCCGTTCCACCCACGGATGTTCATGTACCTCTGGACAATCTCATGGAACCTGTCCGTCTGGGCGAGGTGGGCGGCGTTCCGGGCCTCCGACGGCTTGGGGTGGTGCTTCCTGACGTAGGTCTGCGGCCGTTCGAACCAGCCGTGGTGCAGTTCCTCGTGAATGATGGTCTCGCGAGGATCGTTCCGGCCGGAGAACCGGTAGCGGACGATCTGGACCGGCTGCCCGGGGTCGGAGAGACCGGTTCGGACCCGTCGGGCTGTATTCGGAGTCGACCCGGAACCGGGTGTGCGGGAAGTCCTGCCTCCCGAGACCGTCACCACTGCTGGGGAGCACGGTGAAACACCGAGGCATGCCCTGAGGCCGTCGCCGTAGGGCCCGGGCGGGAAGTCGACGGGGCGGAACTGCGGCCCCAGTGCGTGGGAACAGCCGAACCGTGCCGGTGGCCCGCTGATCCCGGTAGGGACGGCTTGCCCGGGAGAAGGCTCGGTGGCATCGTCCATTCCCGGGCCGGGACGTGGCAGCCGAGGCCACTGCGGATTCGCCGAGCAGTGCACATGACGGTCGGAGGAGGAACGGCGGCATGACAGAACCGGATCACGGGTCGGCAGCAGCCACACCGGCCGACGTGGCGCGCGCTCGGGCCGAGATCGGGCCGAACCTCCCGGCCCCGCTGCTCGCATTCTGGGAGACGGCCGACGGCCTGATGACCGAAGCCGGCGTCACCGTGTACTCCGCCGGGTGCATCGGCGAACGCAACACCACCTATGAAGTCGCGCAATACGCACCGGGTTTTGTCCTCATCGGCGACGACAGCGGCGGTCGTGGATTTCTCCTGCGCGCCGACGATCAGTGCCCCGTCGTGTTCTCGTCGGACCTCGGTGACCTGGGACCGGAGGACTTCCAGGTCCAATCCGAGGACTTCGCGCCCTGGATCGAATCGCTCCGGTCCAGCGGCTTCTGCTGATCTTTCCAGGGTTTCGCGCGTTCACTTGCCGACCTGCATTCGCCAACGGATTCCCCTGCTGTACGGGGGAACGGGTCGGAGTCGCCGGCCCTGCTGGTCCTTCATGCGATGAGCCGGGAGCACCGCCCGATTGCTGATGGCGGTGATGCCCGGCTCTTTCGTGTGCTGTTGTTGTTGTTTGGTTAGTGGTTGTTGGTGAGGTGGTGGTGGAGGTTGGTGAGGGCGTGTTGGGTGGCGGTGGTGTGTTTGGTGGTGAGGTTG
>NZ_JBHWCL010000303.1:0-1690 GCF_042735125.1 Kitasatospora sp. NPDC059599
CGCTGGTTGTCGAAGACCTTGCCGTCGGCCAGGGTCGTCACGTGGAACGTCCCGTCCGGCAGCGCGGTGGTCGCGGTCTGCGTGATCCGGCCGCTTCCGTCGAGGAGCGCCGCGTTCGACCAGGTGCCGTCGGGGTTGCGCTGGTTGTCGAAGACGGACCCGCCCTTCACCGTGTCCACCCGCATGACCGGCGGGTTGTTGCTGCCGGATCCAGGGGCGACGTCCAGGTAGTTGCGGTCGACGTCGATCGTGACCCCGCCGTAGGTCTCGGCACGTCCCCGGTCACTCAAGTACTGGTGGATGCGCTGGTGGTTCGCCCACAAGGAGGACGGGACGAGCGGCTCATTGGTGTCCGCCACGTTGTTCCACCTGGCGATCCAGATCACGTCGGGCATGGTGTAGCTGCTCACGTTGTCGGCGAGGTCCCGGATGCCGGACTCGGCGCCGGCGTAGACGCCGGAGCGGTATCCGCGGGCGTGGAGCTGTGCCGACCAGGCGGAGAGGTAGGGCAATACGGTGCTGCGGTAGCCGGAGGTATAGTCCTCCATGTCGACGTACAGGGTCGAGCCGGGTCCGAAGCCCAGCTCGGCGGCCGCGGCGACTGCGCCGTTCGCCGCCTCGACACCCTGGCTTGCCGGGTTACCGAGCGAGGCGGCCTGCGGACCCGCCCAGATGGGCATGAAGTGCCATCCCGAACCGGCCTGCTGCTGGACCCAGCCGGCCGACAGGTTGGGCTGGCCACAGACCCGGGTCGGTCCACCGATGTAGATGCCCACGGCGCGGTACGGCGACGACTGCATCCAAGCCGACATGGCGCTCGAACTCGGCGCGGTACAGGCGTCGAAGCCGTATCCGGTGAACGCGGTGTCGGACACGCCGGCGGCGGAGGCCGAGGGCGCCGGCGGAGCAGCGTCGGCCCGGGAGTGACGGATGCCGGCCGTCACCGGGGCCAGGCCCGCCTTCCGCAGCACGTCCTCGACCACGGATCGGTGGTCTCCGTAGGCTGCGGTGACCTTGATCTTCGGTGCGATCGCGTGGAGTTCGGCGGCCGAGGTGTCATCCGTGGTCACCCTGTCCGGGGTCCCGGTGTCCTGAGGCTCGACCAGGAGGGCCTCGGTGCGGCCGGACGGATGGCTCGGACAGGCCTGGTCTGTTCCGGGGGTACCGACGTAGACGGTGTGCCGGTCGAAGCGCACACAGGACGTCGGGGCGCTCGCAAGGTCGACGACCGACCAGTCGCGGGGCACCTGGAAGTCGTAACCCCGGACGGACACGGTCCTGGTGGCAGCACCGGTGTCCGCGTGTGCCGTGCCGGGCCCGGAGGCGATCGACACCAGGGCGGCGCCCAGTGTCAGGGCCGCGCGCAGGCGTTGGGCGTTCAACGTTCGATCTCCTTGTACGTAGTCACATGGCAGTTCGCGGCCGGTCGGACCGGAAGGCGTTCATCGGGAGCGCGTCAGTGGGTAGGGGCCCGGGGCGGAGCTCGACCTCCCGCGCCCGGGCCCTTGGATCCTTCGTGCCGGGGTTACTTGAGGAATCCGGCGGCGGAGACGGCGGTGATCTGGCCGTTGTCGTCGAGGAGGGCTGCGCCGGTCCAGGTGCCGTCGGTGTTGCGCTGGTTGTCGAAGACCTTGCCGTTGGCGAGGGTCTGGACGTGCATGGTGCCGTCGGTGAGGCCGGTGGCGGAGAC
>NZ_JBHWCL010000305.1:0-1557 GCF_042735125.1 Kitasatospora sp. NPDC059599
ATCGACGACAACTTCTTCGAACTCGGCGGACACTCCCTGCTCGCAACCCGCCTGATCAGCGGCATCCGCACCGCCCTGAACGCCGAACTCCCCCTGCGCACCCTCTTCGAAGCCCCCACCATCGCCCAGCTCGCCCCCCACTGCGACGACACCACCACCGACCTACGCCCCACCCTCCAGCCGGCCACCCGCCCCGAACGGCTCCCCCTCTCCTACGCCCAACGACGCCTCTGGTTCCTCAACCAACTCCAAGGCCCCAGCCCCACCTACAACATCCCCTTCGTCATCCACCTCACCGGCCACCTCGACCACCACGCCCTCCACCAAGCCCTCACCGACCTCACCACCCGCCACGAAACCCTCCGCACCACCTTCCCCACCACCGCAGGAACCCCCCACCAACACATCCTCACCCCCGAACAAGCCACCCCCCAACTCCCCACCACCCACACCACACCCGAAAACCTCCCCACCCAACTCGACCACACCATCCGCCAAGGATTCGACCTCGCCACCCAACCCCCCATCCGCGCCCACCTCTTCACCACCAGCCCCACCGACCACACCCTCGCCATCGTCATCCACCACATCGCCGCCGACGGCGAATCCGTCACCCCCCTCCTCACCGACCTCCTCACCGCCTACCAAAACCACACCGAACACCACACCGAAACCCGCACCCCCCTCCCCGTCCAATACGCCGACTACACCCTCTGGCAAAACCAACTCCTCGGCGACGAAAACAACCCCACCCCCCTCGCCACCCGCCAACTCGACTACTGGCGCCAAACCCTCCACAACCTCCCCGAAGAACTCCAACTCCCCTACGACCACCCCCGACCCGCCGAAGCCAGCCACCACGGCCAACTCACCACCTTCCACCTCGACCCCCAACTCCACCACCAGCTCAACCACCTCGCCCACACCACCGGCACCAGCCTCTTCATGGTCCTCCAGGCCGCCCTCACCACCCTCCTCACCCGCCTCGGCGCCGGCACCGACATCCCCATCGGCACCCCCATCGCCGGACGAACCGACCACAACCTCGAAAACCTCGTCGGATTCTTCGTCAACACCCTCGTCCTGCGCACCGACACCTCCGGCAACCCCACCTACCGCGACATCCTCCACCGCACCAAAGAAACCAACCTCGCCGCCTACACCCACCAAGACATCCCCTTCGAACGCCTCGTCGAAATCCTCAACCCCACCCGCACCATGGCACGCCACCCCCTCTTCCAAACCATGATCACCCTCCAAGGAGACCCCCACCCCACCACCCAACTCCCCCACCTCCACGCCCGCACCCAAACCCTCCTCACCGGAATCGCCAAATTCGACCTCTCCTTCGGATTCGTCGAACACACCGACACCAACGGCACCCCCACCGGAATAGACGGCTACCTCGAATACGCCACCGACCTCTTCACCCACCACACCGCACACAACCTCACCACCCGACTCCACAACCTCCTCCACACCATCACCCAAAACCCCGACACCCCCATCCACCACATCAACACCCTCACCGACCACGAACACCACCAACTCCTCCGC
>NZ_JBHWCL010000306.1:0-1555 GCF_042735125.1 Kitasatospora sp. NPDC059599
CCGGATCCGGTGCGGGGCCCCTGCGCGTGACGGCGTCGGTCAGGCGCTCTTCTCGCGGCGCTCGCGCTTGATCATGTCGCGCGGGACGAGGGTGGGGATGGCGTGCTTGGAGACCACGTCCCCGGTGACCACCACGCGGGCGACGTCCTGGCGCGAGGGGACCTCGTACATCACGGACATCAGCACCTCCTCCATGATGGCCCGCAGCCCGCGCGCGCCGGTGCCGCGCAGGATCGCCTGGTCGGCGATCGCCTCCAGTGCGTCCCGGGAGAACTCCAGCTCCACGCCGTCCAGTTCGAACAGCTTGCGGTACTGCTTGACCAGGGCGTTGCGCGGCTCGGTGAGGATCTGCAGCAGCGCCTCGCGGTCCAGGTTGTGCACGCTGGTGATCACCGGCAGACGGCCGATGAACTCGGGGATCATGCCGAACTTCACCAGGTCCTCGGGCATCACCTGGCGGAAGTGGTCGCTGGCGTCCGACTCCCGCTTGGAGCGGATGTTGGCGCCGAAGCCGATGCCCTTGGCACCCGCGCGGCCCTCGATGATCCGCTCCAGGCCGGCGAACGCGCCACCGACGATGAACAGCACGTTGGTGGTGTCGATCTGGATGAACTCCTGGTGCGGGTGCTTGCGCCCGCCCTGCGGCGGCACCGACGCGGTGGTGCCCTCCAGGATCTTCAGCAGGGCCTGCTGCACGCCCTCGCCGGAGACGTCCCGGGTGATCGACGGGTTCTCGCTCTTGCGCGCGACCTTGTCGATCTCGTCGATGTAGATGATCCCGGTCTCGGCCTTCTTGACGTCGTAGTCGGCCGCCTGGATCAGCTTGAGCAGGATGTTCTCGACGTCCTCGCCGACGTAGCCGGCCTCGGTCAGCGCGGTGGCGTCCGCGATCGCGAACGGCACGTTGAGCATCCGGGCCAGGGTCTGCGCCAGCAGCGTCTTGCCGGAGCCGGTGGGGCCCAGCAGCAGGATGTTGGACTTGGCCAGCTCGATGGCGTCCTCGCGGCCGTTGCCGCCGCTGCGGCCCGCCTCACCGGCCTGGACGCGCTTGTAGTGGTTGTAGACGGCGACCGACAGCGCCTTCTTGGCGAGGTCCTGGCCGACCACGTACTGGTCCAGGAACTCGTAGATCTCGCGCGGCTTCGGGAGCTCCTCGAAGCGCACCTCGGAGGTCTCGGCGAGTTCCTCCTCGATGATCTCGTTGCACAGGTCGATGCACTCGTCGCAGATGTACACGCCTGGGCCGGCGATCAGCTTCTTCACCTGCTTCTGCGACTTGCCGCAGAACGAGCACTTGAGCAGGTCGCCACCGTCTCCGATGCGTGCCACGAGGTGCTTCCCCTTCGCCAGGGGCCCCGCAGGGGTTCCGGGGCCTGGTGCTGTGGACCGTCAACGCCGACGGCGCTCGGTCTCGCTATCCGACGGTACTCTGCCGGGCCCGTGATTCCGTCCTCTTCGCCGGGTCTGCCCTACGCCCTGGGCGAATTGATACCGAACAGATGCCGTGGAACCGGCCCGCCGACGGGTGGGGGCGGGGCGCGCACCAGGAGTGCGC
>NZ_JBHWCL010000307.1:0-1513 GCF_042735125.1 Kitasatospora sp. NPDC059599
CAGGTCATGCTCGCCCTCCAGAACAACGCCACCGCCACCCTCGACCTCCCCGGCCTCACCACCACCTCCCTGCCCACCGGCGCCCCCGCCGCCAAATTCGACCTCCAACTCGACATCAGCGAACACCACGACCCCACCGGAAACCCCGCCGGCCTCACCACCCGCATCACCTACGCCACCGACCTCTTCGACCAGAAGTCGATCGAACTCCTCGGCCGTCACTGGGTTCACCTCCTCGCCACCTTCGCCGCCGACCCCACCGCCCCGGTCCACTCCGTCGACCTGCTCACCCCCGACGACCGCCGTCACCTCCTGACCGCCTGGAACGACACCTCCACCGACGACCCCACCCAGCCGCTCACCGCCCTCTTCGCGGCGCAGGCGGCCCGCACCCCCGACGCCACCGCCCTCGTCCACGCCGACCGGCAACTCAGCTACGCCGACCTCGACGCCCGCAGCAACCGCCTCGCCCACCGCCTGATCGCCGCCGGCATCGGGCCGGAGAGCCGGGTGGTACTGCTCGGCGAGCGGTCCCTGGACCTGGTCGTCGCGATCCTGGGCGTGCTCAAGGCCGGCGGCAGCTACATCCCGCTCGACACCCGGTACCCAGCGGCGCGGATCCAGCAGATCCTCCGGGAGAGCTCGGCCCGGGTGGTGCTGTCCGACGGCCTTCTCGGCGGGGACATCGAACTTCCCGACGGTGCCGTCCTGTTGAGCACGGACCCGGGGGCGGTGGCGGCGTTCCCCGACACCGCGCCGGCCGTCCCGGTCCGCCCGGACCAGGTGGCCTACGCGATGTACACCTCCGGCTCGACCGGCATCCCGAAGGGCGTCATGGCGACGCACCGCAACGTCGCGGCCCTCGCCGCCGACCGGATGTTCCACCCGGCCGCGCACCGCCGGGTCCTCCTGCACTCGCCGCTCGCCTTCGACGGCTCCACCTACGAACTGTGGGTGCCGCTGCTGTCCGGCGGCACGGTGGTGCTCGCGCCCGTCGGCGAGACGGACCCGGCGGTGTTCCGGTCCGTACTCACCGAGCAGCGGGTGACCGGCGCGTTCTTCACCACCGCCCTGTTCAACCTGCTGGCCGAGGACGAGCCGGAGGCCTTGGCGGGCCTGGGCGAACTGCTGACCGGCGGCGAGGCGGCCTCACCGGCCGCGATGGCGGCGGTACTGGCGGCTTGCCCGGACACCGTGGTGTCGCACGTCTACGGGCCGACGGAGGCCACCACCTACGCCACCGGACACCGGCTCCCCGCCGCACCGCTGCCACGGGCGATCCCGCCGATCGGCCGCCCACTGGACAACACGCGGGTCTTCGTCCTGGACGCCGCGCTGCGTCCGGTGCCGCCGCGCGTGTCCGGTGAGCTGTACATCGCCGGCACCGGCCTGGCCCGGGGCTACCTCGGCCGCCCCGGCCTGACCGCCGAACGCTTCGTCGCCTGCCCCTTCGGCGCGCCCGGCGACCGCATGTACCGCACCGGCGACATCGTCCGCTGGACCACCGACGGAG
>NZ_JBHWCL010000308.1:0-1481 GCF_042735125.1 Kitasatospora sp. NPDC059599
GTTTGCCCCCGGCCCGGGGGGTCGGGGGTGGGCCCCGGGGGGGGCGGGGGCGGGGCGGGCGGGGGTCAGCCGGTGATCGGACGGGTGTCCAGGCGGACGCGGTCCACCGCCCGGTACCGGTCGTGACCGCCCGGAGACCCCGAGCCGTACAGCCGACGTGACGCCGGATGATCAAGCCCGGCGTCACCTCCGGGGCGGGTCCTGGGGCGGGCGGGGCGCGTCGTCGGCGGCCCGGGGGTCGGGGACCCGCGGGTGCCGTCCGGGCGCGTCCGCCACCGGCAGGCGGGGCAGGGCGTACGGGTGCTCGTCGCGCAGGAAGCCGACCAGGTGCTCGCGCAGCTCGCAGCGCAGTTCGAAGGCGTCGGCGCCGTTCGCCGCGGTGGCCAGCACCCGGACCACGATGGTGGTGGGGGTGGTGTCGACCACCTGCAGGGCGCTGCCCTCGCCGTCCCACAGCCCGTTCTTCGCCAGGAACGCGTCGAACTCCTCCCGCAGCAGGGCGATCGGGGCGTGGTGGTCGAGGTGGAGCAGCGCGGTGCCGGTGATCCGGCTGGAGCGGCGGGACCAGTTCTCGAAGGGGCGGCCGACGAAGTAGGACATCGGCATCACCAGCCGCCGCTGGTCCCAGGTCTCGATCACCACGGCCGTCAGGGTGATCTCCTCCACCGTCCCCCACTCGCCGCCCACCACGACGACGTCGCCGATCCGGGCGAGGTCGCCGAAGGCCATCTGGACGCCCGCGAAGACGTTGGCGAGGGTGCTCTGGGCCGCCACACCGGCCACCACGCCGACCAGGCCGGCGGAGGCGAGCAGGCTCGTGCCGATGCCGCGCACCGCCGGGAAGGTCATCAGGACCGCGCCCAGCGTCACCAGGGCGACGATCGCCTGGCCGATCCGGCCGAGCAGGTCGGCCTGGGTGCGGGCGCGCCCGGCCCACGCCGGGTCGCGGCGGTGCACGGCGAGCCGCAGGGTGCTGTCCACCAGCAGGGCCACCACCCGGGCGCACAGCCAGCCGCCGGCCGCGATGGCGAGGATCACCGCCAGGTGGCGCAGCCCCTCGCGGGCGGCGGGCGGCGCGGCGACCCACGGGAGGGCGCCGAGCAGGAGCAGGGACGCCGTCAGCGCCAGGATCGGCATCCGGCACCGGCGCACCAACAGCGGCACCCCGGTGCTGCCCCTGCGGGCGGCCAGCCGTCGTACCGCGAACTGTGCGATCCGGTCCAGGCCGTTCGCGAAGAGGACCGCCACGGCACCCGCCAGTGCCAGGCGTACCAGACTCCACCACATCGTCCGTACTTCCCTTCTGCCCCGGGTTCTCCCGCCGGGCTCCGCGTCCCGGGCGGCCGGACGGGCAGCGCCGCCGGGCCCGGTGTCGCCTGCTCGTCTGTCCCGGCGCGGCGCGGCCATTCCTGCCGGCTCCGGCCGGACGGCGGGCGGGCGGCGGCGGACGGGCGGGCGGCGGACGGGCGGCGGCGGACGGG
>NZ_JBHWCL010000309.1:0-1435 GCF_042735125.1 Kitasatospora sp. NPDC059599
GCCCAGGCAGGAGGCCAGGATCCCGGCGACGGCCCCGGCGTCGATCGGGGTGGTGCTCGTGTTGGTGACGGTGAAAGCGGCCGGGGGAGGCGGGGAAGCCGCGGCGGAAGCCGGCACGGAGGAGACGTCCGTGGTGGCTGCTCCGCTCTGTGGTCCCGGTGAGTGCAGCACGGACGGGAGAGCCAGACCCAGGGCTGCCGCGGTACAGGCCGCGGTCGCACCGAGGGCCTGTCGGCGGCGCCGGCGCCGGTCGGCGCGTCGGCGGATCTCCGTAGCGGGCAGGGTCGGCGCGGGCATCTGCGTGCCGAGCAGCCGCAGCCTGTCGCCGAGGGTGTCGTGGACGGGGTCAGACACAGAGCTTTCCTTCCTCGCTGGTCGGGGTCCGGTCGGCGAGTCCGGCCGCGAGCGCGGCCCGGCCGCGGGCGAGGCGACTCTTGACGGCGCTGAGGCTGGCGCCGGTCTCGGCCGCGACCTGCTCGACGGAGAGGTCGCACATGTGGTGCAGGACCAGGGCGTTCCGCTGTGCCTCGGGCAGGTCGCGTAGCGCGGTGACCAGCATCAGGTGCTCCTCGGTGGGCGGCTCGACGGTGGGCGGTTCGGGGCGGTGGTGGCGTCCGGCCAAGTGCAGGCCCCGGGCCATGCGTCGCCAGCGGGAGAGGGCCAACCGCCGGGCCGTGGTCCGGATCCATGCCTCCGGGGCGCTGTCCGGGTCGAAGGTGCGCCTTCGGTCCCACGCGCGGATGAACGCCTCCTGGACCACGTCCTGTGCTTCGGACCAGTTGCCGGTGAGCGCGTAGAGCTGCCCGGTCAGGCGGGAGAAGGACGCCGCGTAGAACGCGTCGAACTCCTGTGGCGTCATCAAGGGCCTCTCCTCCGGGGCTGTCCGTCAGCTCGCGGCACAGGCGGCTCGCGAGGAAGCACTCCTCGGCTGCGGCGGTGGAGCCGTGCGTCCTGGGCGGAGCCTCCCGCCCTGTACGCACGAGCACCGCCCCCGGGTTGCACCCGCGGCCTATGACCTGGATCACGTGCGCGGGGTGCGACCTGCCGGGCGTCGGGAGACCTACAGGGGCGCAGGCGTCAACCGGACGCCCGGCAGGAAGGACACGGATTCATGCGTATCCGCCCGATCATGTTCATCGCCGCCACCGCCGTAGCCGTCGCGACCGCGGGGGGAATGGCCACTGCCGCAACCAGCACCTCCACGCCCACCCCCGCGGCCCACGGCGAGCCCTCCGCTGCGCCCACCGCTGCGCCCAGCGCTGCGCCCTCCGCCTCGGCTTCCGGGGCCGGCTCGGCCGGCGCCTCGGCGGTCCCCAGCAGCGGCCCGTCCGTCACCCGTTCGACTGCCACCCCGGCCGCTTTCACCGTCACCAGCACGAGCACCACCCCGATCGACGCCGGGGCCGTCGCCGGGATCCTGGCCTCCTGCCTGGGA
>NZ_JBHWCL010000310.1:0-1435 GCF_042735125.1 Kitasatospora sp. NPDC059599
CCGGCAGGGACCCGCGACACCCGGAACGGCGGCCCGGCCGAGCGCCGGCCGAGCGTCGGCCGAGCGCCGGCCGAACTCGCCGACCGGCGCTGCCCGTTCCGCCGCCCCGCGCTCGATCTCGACGGCTGCCCGCGCCGACAGCATCGGGCCGGTGCCTCACACGTGCACCGCGCGATCAGAACGTGCGTGCCTGGGTGACCTGGTTCAGGTGGATGAGGACGTCGTAGGCCCGTCCGATCGCGAGCTGCGGCATCGGATCGCTGACGTAGACCGAACCCGCGTCGTAGGTGGGGCGGGAGACGTCCAGCCAGTCGCGGGCCGCCCGGGGCGCGGTGCGCAGGTCGACGTAGTAGTCCCGGTAGCGGACCTGGTCGAGGGTGTACTCGTTCATGTCCGGTGTGGCCGCCGGGACGGTGACCGTCTTCCAGTTGTCCGTCAGGACCGCGTCGTTGGTGAGGAAGGAACCGCTGTCGAAGGTGAAACCGATGGCCACGTAGTCGCGACCGTAGGTGTCGCGCAGCCGGGAACCCTGCGGCTTGGGGTACAGGAAGGTGTCGGTGGCCAGGTAGCCGGCGTGCCCGTTGTGCGCCGACAGCAGCACCTTGCCGCCGGTGCGGCGCTGCCACCACGCGGTGTTGTCCGCCATCGCCCGGTCACGCAGCTGCTCCGCGGCGGAGACGGAGGCCGGGTCGGTGATGTCCAGGGTGGCGAAGGCGAAGGTCTCGGCGATGTTCCGGGCGTGCTGCACCGCCCACGCGTGGGCGTCACCGCCGGAGGCGCCGGCACCGCTCGCGGTGACCAGGTCGAGCGCCTGCTGCGCCTTGGCGGCGTTGTCGCGGCGCTCGGCGAGCGGCTTCCGCAGGTAGGCGAAGGCGTCGTCGAACGGTCGCAGGCCCGCGTAGAGGCCGTCGAGTTGCGGGAGGACGTCGGGGCGGGCCCCGCGCACGTAGGAGGTGACCCGCTCGAAGATCCCGTCGCCGAGCCTCGGCAGGCCGAGGTCGTCGCCCACGAAGTGGACCGGGTCCTGCGGGTGGCTCCGGTTGTGGTCCCGCATCCAGGCGATCAGGTCGGCGAACTCCTCGCGGTCCCACGGACTGCCGCCCAAGGCGTCCTTGACGATGTGCCGAGCGTCGCCCGGGCCGCCCTGGACGTACTCGTCGATCTGCAGGCCGCTGCTCCAGCTCGTCTCCAGGGCGAAGGTGGTGAAGCCCTTCTCCTCGACGAGGTAGCGGAACACCCGCTGCTTCATCGCGAAGAACTCGTGCGAGCCGTGGGTGGCCTCGCCGAGGCCGACCACCTTGGCGTCGCCGATCATCGAGCCCATGGCGCGCAGGTCGGCGGTGCGGCCGCCGGGTTCCGTCGTCCGCAACGGCTGGGCGACGCCCTCCAGTGCGCGCACCACGGCGGAGCGCTGCGCTGCCGCCGGGTCCGCGGC
>NZ_JBHWCL010000311.1:0-1401 GCF_042735125.1 Kitasatospora sp. NPDC059599
GTTCGGTTCCGTGGCCGCAGTCTGCGGATCGGTGTTATCGAGCATGCGGGTGGATCTCCCGTCAGGCCCCCGGGCTCCGCATCCGGGCACGGCACGGCACCGGTGGGCGGCCGGCATCGCGAGGATGCTCGGGCCGGACCCTTTCACGGTGCCGCCGCGCGGACGCGAGGCCGCACAGGGGCTCGTAGTCTCGCTCGGCGCCCCGCGCTCGGCGGGGTGTCGAAAGTCTTCTGGTTCTGACCAGTCTTCTGAGGTTTTCCCAAGCTGCGCCGTCCCCCAACCCCGGGTGGCTCCCGGACCGGGTCCCGGGCCCACCGGCCTTCGTGGCCGGCAGGCCCCGGTTGGCAGGCCTGTGCTGCGACGACGCTCGCTCCCCTGGGGAGCCGCGGGAACCCTGGAGGACCATCGGGTCCAGTGAGAACTGGACCCGGCCTCCGCCCGCTAGGCGGGCGCGGTAGCGCGCGGCCCGGCGCCCGGCTCCGAGCCGGCCTGGGCCGCGGCGCGGTCGAGCGCCAGCGGGTCGGTCACCGTGCCGGTCCCCTCGTCGAGCGGCCCCTGCGCCAGCCTGGTCACCTCTGCGGGGACCGGCGGCGCCAGGTCGGCCGTCGCACGGAGACCGGACAATACGTCGTCGGGTCGTACGGCGGGTGTGGCGTGTCGTACTACCAGGCGCAGTATCGCACAGGGACGGCCGGTCCGAACATCGCGGTCGGTTCCGGCCTCCGTGTCCGCACCGCCGTCGACCTGGGGCGGGACGATCTGGAGTGCCGCCACCGCACCGCGCGCGTCGAAGACCCGCACGCCGTTCTTGGTGAGGCGTTCGACCTCGACGCGCTCCTCGGCGAGGAAGCGCGCCACCGCGGCGGCGGCCTCGTCCGGCTCGACGCCGTCCAGCCGGACCAGCCACTCGGAGGCCTCCAGGCGCTCCACGAAGTTCGGCGTCCGCACCTCGACCGCGTCGATCACGTCCAGGCCCGTCGGCAGCGACTCGTCCAGTTGCGCCCGGAGCTGTTCGGGGTCGCGAACGGCGGCCAGGCCGATCTCCAGGTACTCCGCCTCACTCGCCACCCCGGTGGGGGCCGCGTTGGCGTAGGAGACCTTCGGGTGCGGGGTGAAGCCGGCCGAGTAGGCCATCGGAACGGCGGACCGGCGCAGGGCGCGCTCGAAGGCGCGCTGGAAGTCGCGGTGGCTGGTGAAGCGGAGCCGGCCGCGCTTGGTGTAGCGGAGACGAATCCGCTGCACCGTCGGCGCGGGCGGCGGACCGTCGGGCGTACGGCGTGCCAGGGTCGCTCAGTCCTTAGTCAGTTGTCCCCGTCCGGCGCGGCGCGTTGCCGCCACTGCCCGGACTCTGTCACCTCAAAGGGTACGCGCCCCGCCGCCCCCCTCGCTCCGCCCCTGGTC
>NZ_JBHWCL010000312.1:0-1330 GCF_042735125.1 Kitasatospora sp. NPDC059599
CCGAGGTATTCGAGGGTGCCGTCCGCCCGCCAACGCACGAGGTCGCCGGTGCGGTACATGCGGCTGCCGGACGGACCGAACGGGTCGGCGACGAAATGCCCGGCGGTCAGGCCGGGCCGGTTGACGTAGCCGCGGGCCAGGCCGGAGCCCGTCGCGTACAGCTCACCCGCCACCCCGACCGGCACCATCCGCAGGTGGCCGTCCAGCACGTACACCCGGGTGTTGTCGAGCGGGCGGCCGATCGGCAGTGTGTGGCCGTGGAACCCTTCCGCCGGGACCCGGAAGCAGGTGGTGAAGGTGGTGTTCTCCGTCGGGCCGTAGCCGTCCACGATGGCCAGCTCCGGGTGCACCTCCCGGATGAGGCGCACCGCCTGCGGGTCGACGACGTCACCGCCCACCCACAGTTCGCGCACACCCGCCAGACAGCCGGGGTTCTCCCGGGCGATCAGGTTGAACAGCCCGGCGGTGAGCCACAGGGCGGTCACCCTCCCTTGCCGGGTCACCCGTTCGATCTCGCCCGCGTCGAGGTTGCCCGGAGGCGCCACCACGACCTGGCCGCCGGACAGCAGCGGGGCCCAGATCTCGTAGGTGGCGGCGTCGAAGGTGTGCCGCGAGTGGAAGAGGACGCGGCGGTGGTTGCCGTTCTGCCACGACCGGTCCAGCGCGAGGTGGATCACCGCCGAGTGCGGGACCGCCACCCCCTTCGGCCGGCCCGTCGACCCGGACGTGTACATCACGTACGCCAACTGCGCAGAAACGCCCGGGACTTCGACCGGGTCGGCTGCGGCCTCACCCTCGTCACATGCGAGCGGCATCACGCCGGCGGGCAACTCGACCCGTTCACGGGTGGCCCGGTTCGTCACCACGACACGCGCACCGGTCTCCGCCAGCAGCTGCCGCAGGCGCGGACCCGGATCCCGCTCGTCCAGCGGGAGGTAGGTCGCGCCGGCCTTGAGCGCCGCCAGGAGACCGACCAGGAGGTCCACCGAACGTTCGAGGAGCACGCCGACCACGTCCCCGGGGCGCACACCGGCCGCGACGAGCCGGCCCGCCAGCCGTCCCGCGCGCAGGTCCAGCTCCTCGTAGGTCACCGTCTCGTCACCGGAGCGGAGCGCGACGGCGGACGGCGTGCGGGACGCCTGTTCGGCGAAGCGCCCGTGGACCGTACCGACGGCGTCGGCCGTGTGCGCCGTGTCCGCTGTGCCGGGAAGCGGGTGGTCCGTGTCGTTCCAGGTGCGGAGGAGTTGGTGGTGTTCGTGGTCGGTGAGGGTGTTGATGTGGTGGATGGGGGTGTCGGGGTTTTGGGTGATGGTGTGGAGGAGGTTGTGGA
>NZ_JBHWCL010000313.1:0-1221 GCF_042735125.1 Kitasatospora sp. NPDC059599
CCGGATCGACGTCCGCACCGAGGCGGAACGCGTGCCGGCCGCCGTGCGGAACACCGCTCCCGACGACCCGTCCGTCTCGAACTGCATCCCGGACGCCTTCGAAGCCCAGGCCCGCCGCACCCCCGACGCGACCGCCCTCACCTTCGAATCCACCACCCTCACCTACACCGAACTCGACACCCGCGCCAACCAACTCGCCCACCACCTCATCAACCAGGGCATCGGCCCCGAACACATCGTCGCCCTCGCCCTCCCCCGCTCCCCCGACATGGTCATCGCCCTCCTCGCCGTCCTCAAAGCCGGCGCCGCCTACCTCCCCATCGACCCCGACTACCCCACCGACCGCATCACCCACACCCTCACCGACGCCCGCCCCACACTCCTGATCACCACCACCCCCACCACCACCGACCTCCCCCACACCGACACCCCCCACCTCCTCCTCGACACCCACCCCCTCGACCACCACCCCACCACCAACCCCACCAGGCAACTCAACCCCCACAACACCGCCTACATCATCTACACCTCAGGCTCCACCGGCACCCCCAAGGGCGTCACCATCCCCCACCACAACGTCCTACGCCTCCTCACCCAGACCAACCACTGGTTCCACTTCACCACCACCGACGTCTGGACCCTCTTCCACTCCTACGCCTTCGACTTCTCCGTCTGGGAAATCTGGGGCGCACTCCTCACCGGCGGCCGACTCGTCATCGTCCCCCACACCACCACCCGCACCCCCACCGACCTCCTCCACCTCCTCACCGACCAAAAGGTCACCATCCTCAACCAAACCCCCTCCGCCTTCTACCAACTCACCCAAGCCACCACCGAAAACCCCGACACCACCCACCAACTCTCCCTACGCCACGTCATCTTCGGCGGCGAAGCCCTCGACCCCACCCGCCTCACCGACTGGTACCGACACCACCCCGACCACACCCCCCGACTCACCAACATGTACGGCATCACCGAAACCACCGTCCACGTCACCCACACCCCCCTCACCACCACCCACACCCACACCCCCACCAGCACCATCGGCCACCCCATCCCCGACCTCCACCTCCACATCCTCGACACCGGCCTACGCCCCCTGCCCACCGGCGCCACCGGCGAACTCCACGTCTCCGGCCCAGGCCTCGCCCGCGGCTACCTCAACCGCCCCGCCCTCACCGCCGAACGCTTCATCGCCAACCCCTACGGCCCACCCGGCAC
>NZ_JBHWCL010000314.1:0-1168 GCF_042735125.1 Kitasatospora sp. NPDC059599
CACGGCAGCAGTGGATGCGGACAGACATGCGAAAGGCCCTGCAGCTACTGGGCTGCAGGGCCTTCACGGTCGATTCGGCTCAGCCGGCGACGCGGTCGTCCTGGGGGCGGGTCACGAGTTCGGCTCTTCCTCGGGCTTGGGCTTCCTGTTCGGATGCCTGGTGCGGTGGGGTCCGGCGATGGTACGGGTGTCGGCGTAGTGCCAGATGTCCGCGCGCCGATAGCGCCGACGCATACGGCCGCTGGGCAGCTCCTCCTCTTGGACTGGCTGAGGCCAGTTCCTCGGAGGGTTCTTGGGGTAGTGGGTGATGCTGCTGGGCTCCACACCGAGAATGCGCGCGGCCTGGGACAGCGTGACAAGGTCATTGGGGCTACCGGAACGGTCGACGTCCAGTTCCCTGCGCTGGGACCGCCGACGGTAGTCGGCGTACCAGGCGTCCCATTCGCCGACGTCCCAGTACGTCGTCTGCTGCACGGTCTTGACCGGCGCGGGGTGACCGTTCTCCTCGCGCAGTGACCACATCCGGCTGAGGGTCACCAGGGCCAAACCGTGCCGGGCTGCCAGCTCGGCACGGGACTCCAGGTCTTGGGTGTCGTGTCGCCTCTGGTACCAGGAATCCCACTCCTCACGGTCCCAGACCAGCTCGCGGCCGACTGTTCCAACGGCCTCGGGGTGGCCGGTCACGCTGCGGTCGCGGTGCCACTTCTCCAGGGGGGACAGCGTCATGCCGTACCTGTCCATCAGGGCTCGCCGGGTGTAGACCTCGCGTCCGTTTAGCGTCGTCACAGTGCTCCTGGTTACTCAATCCTGGGGCACTCCCGGGGTACCAGTGGTGCCTACTATGGTCGCGTCGTCCTCTGGACGGGCTGAAGGGCCCCTCCTGCCGGAGGACGCATCGGGCGGCCTGCGCTCTGCCAAGTTCCGCAGGCCGCCCACCTCCGACACGGAAGCCATTCGACATGGCTAATTCTGCCTGATTTCTTTGGCGGCTTCCACGGCGCGATGTTCTGCTGGTCGACCGCCGGCGCCATCGGCGCCGGCTCTTGCGGAGCCGGTGAGGAACGAACCGGCCCCGCCCCGCCCACGCAGTGGGCGGACGATACAGCCGTCCCCGCAGGGGACGGCCGCTGCAGCACGGCGCCCGGGATCGGTGTTCAGGCCCCCAGGG
>NZ_JBHWCL010000315.1:0-1164 GCF_042735125.1 Kitasatospora sp. NPDC059599
GGCACCGCCGAACTGCTGGCCGGCCCCGCGCACGACCCGCCCCCGGAGGTCCGCGCGGCCGTCGAAGCGGTGCGGGACCGCTGACGGCGGTGCTGGACCGCCGACAGCGGTGCGGGACCGCCGAGGCCCCGCACCGCCACAGGTCGTGCGCGGCCGTCAGGACACGCGCTTCAGCTGCCAGGAGTTCTTGTCGAAGCTCGGCACCGCGGAGTACTGACAGCCGGCGCTGTAGAAGCTGCTGACGATGGTCCAGCCGGCGGGCGGCCAGGTCGAGGCGCAGGCGTTGACCACGGTGCCGACCGGGTAGCCGGTGAGCTGCATGATCTTCTTGGTGTTCGGGTTGAACCCGGAGCCGCAGCCGCCGCTGTTCCACCACTGCACGTCCACGTAACCGCCGGGCGTGAGCGAGGAGGAGCACATGGTGCTGGTGTCGCCGGGTGCGGCCTGGGCCGTTCCCATGGTGAGGGTGAGCGCGGCGGCGGCAGCGCCGAGGGTCAGCGCGGCGGCACGGAGACGTATCACGGGGCGGGCTCCTCTCGATGACGCGGGACCTCCGCGTCACCGCCCATTCCTATCCGTGTCAGTGGGTGGACGGACAGCGACTTTCCGGCCCGACCGGCGGCGCGTTCTCGCCCCTCCGTACCCGACTCACCCCGGCCCCGCATCCGTGACCTGCGGCACTCTCCTCCGACATGCCCGTGAGGCCGATCCGGGTGATCATGGGACGAGCCGCGTCTTCGGCGATTCGGCGCGCCGGTCGGCTCCGGTCGCGCCCGGAAGGTGGACCGCGATGTTCCAGCTCCTGTGGATTCTGCTCATCGGCTTCGTGCTGGGCGTCCTCGCCAAGCTGATCCTGCGGGGGCCGCAGTCGATCCCCTGGTGGCTGACCATGCTGCTCGGCGCCGCCGGGGCCTGGCTCGGCAACGCGGTCTCCGGCTGGGTCGGTGTCCGTCACACCTCGGGCATCGACTGGATCCGCCACATCCTGCAGCTGGCCTTCGCCGTCGGCCTGGTGGCCCTCGTCGCCCCCGCCTGGAGCAGGTCCCACCCGAACCGCTGACACCGCGACGGCCGGATCCCCCGCGCCACCTCCACGGCGCCGACCCGCCGCGCCGCGCCGCGCCCACGGCGCCGACCCGCCGCGCCACGCCCACAGCGCGGCCC
>NZ_JBHWCL010000316.1:0-1156 GCF_042735125.1 Kitasatospora sp. NPDC059599
GTCGACGGCGTCGGTGATGACACCGGAACCCAGGCGCAGCGCGACGCGGGCGGCGATTTCCTTGCCTTCGCCGGAGGAGGTGACCAGGACGGCGGCGGCGTCGTTGGTCTTGGCGATCTGGGTCAGGGCGTCGACCTTGGGGACGACCAGGTGGTCGGCGAACTCGGTGCCTTCGGCGACGTACACCTTGGCGGCGCCGTACTCGGCGGCCTTCGCGGCGATGCCGGCCGCGGCGGCGCCGGCGCCCAGGACGACGGCGGACGGCTCGCCGACGCGGCGGGCCAGGGTCAGCAGCTCCAGGGCCGGCTTGCGGACCGCACCGTCGGCGTGGTCCACCAGGACGAGAATCTCAGCCATTGCTCAATGTCTCCGTGTTCGCGGGTTCGAGGGGTCGGACTGGGCCGGAGGAGGCTCAGATGAACTTCTGGTCGGCGAGGAAGGCCGCGAGGGACTTGCCGCCCTCACCCTCGTCCTTGACGACCGTGCCCGCGGTGCGCGCCGGACGCGCCGCCACCGACTCCACCGCCGTCCACGAACCCGCCAGCCCGACCTCGTCCGCCTCGATGCCCAGGTCGTCCAGGTCCAGCGACTGCACCGGCTTCTTCTTCGCCGCCATGATCCCCTTGAACGACGGGTACCGGGCCTCACCCGACTGGTCCGTCACCGACACCACGGCCGGCAGCTCCGCCTCGACCAGCTCGGTCGCCGCGTCACCGTCACGACGGCCCCGGACCACACCGCCCTCGACCGACACCTCCGACAGCAGCGTCACCTGCGGCACACCCAGACGCTCCGCCAGCAGCGCCGGCAGCACACCCATCGTGCCGTCCGTCGACGCCATGCCACCGATCACCAGGTCGAACCCGGTCTTCTCCAGCGCCTTCGCCAGCACCGCCGACGTCCCGATCACATCGGACCCGTGGATGTCGTCGTCGTTCACGTGCACGGCCTTGTCCGCACCCATCGACAGCGCCTTGCGCAGCGCGTCCTTCGCGTCGTCCGGCCCGACCGTCAGCACCGTCACCTCGGCGCCCTCGTTCGCCTCCGCGATCCGCAGCGCCTGCTCCACGCCGTACTCGTCCAGCTCCGACAGGAGACCGTCCACACCCTCCCGGTCGGTGGTGTGGTCGTCCGCGAAACGACGGTCACCCGTCGC
>NZ_JBHWCL010000317.1:0-1088 GCF_042735125.1 Kitasatospora sp. NPDC059599
GGCGATCTCCATCCGCAGCTCCCACTCCTTGCGCGGCTCCTCGACCACGTCCAGCCGCTCGATCATCCGCTGGGTCTGGCGGGCCTTGGAGGCCTGCTTCTCGGTGGACTCGGCGCGCACCGCGCGGCCCATCTTGTCGTTGTCGGAGGACTTGCGGCGGGCGTTGCGCACGCCGTGCTCCATCCAGCCGCGCTGCATCCGGGCGCGGGCCTCCAGCCCGGCCTTGGTGTCGGCGTACTCCTCGTACTCCTCGCGGGCGTGCCGGCGGGACACCGCCCGCTCCTCCAGGTACGCCTCGTAGCCGCCGCCGTACAGGTTGACCTGCTGCTGGTGCAGGTCCAGCTCCAGCACCTTGGTCACGGTGCGGGCCAGGAACTCGCGGTCGTGGCTGATCAGCACGGTGCCGGCGCGCAGGCCCTTGACGAAGGCCTCCAGCCGCTCCAGGCCGTCCAGGTCGAGGTCGTTGGTGGGCTCGTCGAGGAGGAAGACGTCGTAGCGGGAGAGCAGCAGCGAGGCGAGGCCGGCCCGGGCGGCCTGGCCGCCGGAGAGCGCGGTCATCGGCAGGTCGAGCGAGACCTTCAGCCCGAGCGAGTCGGCGACCTCCTCGGCGCGCTCCTCCAAGTCGGCGCCGCCGAGGTCCAGCCAGCGGTCCAGGCTCGTCGCGTACGCGTCGTCGGCGCCGGGCCGGCCCTCGACCAGGCCCTCGGTGGCCTCGTCCAGGGCGGCCTGGGCGGCCGCCACGCCGGTGCGGCGGGCCAGGAACGCGCGCACCGACTCGCCGTCGCGGCGCTCCGGCTCCTGCGGGAGGTGGCCGACGTTGGCACCGGCCGGGCTGAGCCGCAGCGAGCCGCCCTCGGGGGTGTCCAGGCCCGCCAGCAGCCGCAGCAGGGTCGACTTGCCGGCGCCGTTCACGCCGACCAGGCCGATCACGTCGCCGGGGGCGATGACCAGGTCCAGGCCGGAGAAGAGGGTGCGTTCGCCGTGACCGGCGCTGAGGTCCTTGACTACGAGTGTCGCGCTCATGATGGGGCCGATTGTAGGAGGAGCAGGGCCGCCACCGGAAAAGCCCGGGGGCCGCGGCCGTCACG
>NZ_JBHWCL010000318.1:0-1076 GCF_042735125.1 Kitasatospora sp. NPDC059599
GGCCGTGACTGCGTGCCTTTTGAAGAATGAGCCTGCGAGTTTGCGGTGTGTAGCGAGGTTAACCCGTGTGGGGTAGCCGTAGCGAAAGCGAGTCCGAATAGGGCGGTTGAGTTGCATGCCCAAGACCCGAAGCGGAGTGATCTAGCCATGGGCAGGTTGAAGCGCGGGTAAGACCGTGTGGAGGACCGAACCCACCAGGGTTGAAAACCTGGGGGATGACCTGTGGTTAGGGGTGAAAGGCCAATCAAACTCCGTGATAGCTGGTTCTCCCCGAAATGCATTTAGGTGCAGCGTCACGTGTTTCTTGCCGGAGGTAGAGCACTGGATAGGCGATGGGCCTTACCGGGTTACTGACCTTAGCCAAACTCCGAATGCCGGTAAGTGAGAGCGTGGCAGTGAGACTGTGGGGGATAAGCTCCATGGTCGAGAGGGAAACAGCCCAGAACACCGACTAAGGTCCCTAAGCGTGTGCTAAGTGGGAAAGGATGTGGAGTCGCAGAGACAACCAGGAGGTTGGCTTAGAAGCAGCCACCCTTGAAAGAGTGCGTAATAGCTCACTGGTCAAGTGATTCCGCGCCGACAATGTAGCGGGGCTCAAGCACATCACCGAAGTCGTGTCATTGCAGCATGAAGGGCCAACGCCTGCTGTGATGGGTAGGGGAGCGTCGTGTGCCGGGTGAAGCGGCGGTGGAAACCAGTCGTGGACGGTATACGAGTGAGAATGCAGGCATGAGTAGCGATACAAGAGTGGGAAACTCTTGCGCCGATTGACCAAGGGTTCCTGGGTCAAGCTGATCTGCCCAGGGTAAGTCGGGACCTAAGGCGAGGCCGACAGGCGTAGTCGATGGACAACGGGTTGATATTCCCGTACCCGCTTTGAAGCGCCAACGTCGAACCAGATGATGCTAAGGCCGTGAAGCCGTCCCGGAGCCTTCGGGCAAAGGGAAGTGGTGGAGCCGCCGGCCCAAGTCTGCAGTAGGTGAGCGATGGGGTGACGCAGGAAGGTAGTCCAGCCCGGGCGGTGGTTGTCCCGGGGTAAGGGTGTAGGCCGAGTGATAGGCAAATCCGTCACTCAT
>NZ_JBHWCL010000319.1:0-1063 GCF_042735125.1 Kitasatospora sp. NPDC059599
ACTCCCTCCTCGCCACCCGCCTCACCAGCCGCATCCGCACCACCCTCGGCACCGAACTCCCCCTCCGCACCCTCTTCGAAGCCCCCACCCCCGCCGCCCTGGCGCGTCACCTCGTCCCCGGCGAGCCCGTTCGCCCGCCGGTCGTGGCCGGCGGTCAAGGACTCGGGCAGGTGCCGCTGTCCTTCGCCCAGCAGCGGCTCTGGTTCCTCGGGCAGCTGGACGGGCCGAACGCGACGTACAACATCCCTGCCGCCGTGCGCCTTTCGGGTGCGGTGGACCAGGAGGCGCTGGAGGCCGCGCTGCGCGATGTGATCGACCGGCACCACGTCCTGCGGACCGTCCTCACCGTCGTCGACGGACGGCCGGTGCAGCGGGTGTTGCCGACCGAGGAGCTCTCGATCGGTCTCTCCGTCGAGCCGGTCGGCGACGAGGACGAGTTGGCTGCCGCAGTGAACCGTTCGGCAGGGCAGCCGTTCGACCTGGCGACGGAACTGCCGCTGCGCGCTTCCCTCTTCACGCTGGCTCCCGAGCAGCAGGTGCTGCTGCTGACGCTTCATCACATCGCCGGTGACGGCTGGTCGATGGCCCCGCTGGGGCGTGACCTGTCGGCCGCGTACGCGGCGCGAGTGGCCGGCGGTGCGCCCGGGTGGGCGCCACTGCCGGTGCAGTACGCGGACTACACGCTCTGGCAGCGCGAACTGCTGGGGTCCGAGCAGGATGAGGACGGCCTGCTGGCACGGCAGTTGGGGTACTGGCGTGACGCGCTGGCCGACCTCCCGGAGGAGCTGGCGCTCCCCTTCGACCGCCCGCGACCGGCTGTGGCCACCCATCGCGGGGGCGACATCGAGCTGACCGTCCCCGCTGAACTGCACGCGGACCTGCGGAAGCTGGCCATGGACCACGGTGTCACCCCGGCCATGGTGCTGCAGGCGGCGCTGGGCGTGCTGCTGTCCCGGCTCGGCGCCGGGGAGGACGTCCCGGTCGGCACCCCGGTCGCCGGCCGTACCGATGAGGCCCTGGACGAGTTGGTCGGCTTCTTCGTCAACACCCTGGTCGTCCGGAC
>NZ_JBHWCL010000320.1:0-1044 GCF_042735125.1 Kitasatospora sp. NPDC059599
GCGGCTGTTGGTGGGGTGGTTGAGGGTGTGGGCGACGAAGTCGCGGTAGGGGTGGGTGGGGGGGAGTTGGTGGTGGGTGTGGGTGAGGTGGGCGCGGATTTCGTCGAGGAGGAGGGTGCGGGTTCCGTGGTCCTGGATGAGGTGGTGGATGTGGAGGGCGAGGAGCCAGTGGTGGGGGTGGTGGGGGTCGGGTGCGGCGGTGGCGCGGATGAGGGGGGCTTGGTGGAGGGGGAGGGGGGTGTTGTCGGTGTGGAGGAGGTCTGCGGTGGGGTTGGTGGTGTGGGGGTCGAGGGTGGTGGTGGTGAGGGTGAGGGTGGCGTGGTGGTGGACGACCTGGACGGGGTGGGTGAGGTGTTGCCAGTGGATGGCGGTGCGCAGGGTGTCGTGGCGGGTGATGACGTTGTTGAGTGCGGTGATGAAGTGGTTGAGGCGGGTGTGTGAGTCGAGGCGGAGGACGGTTGGGAGGACGTAGGTGTCGTTGTCGTCGTGGAGGTGGTGGTAGAGGAGTCCTTCTTGGAGGGGGGTGAGGGGGTAGATGTCGGCGATGGTGGGGGCGCCGCCGGGGGTGTGGTGGGTGATGTGGTCGAGGTCGGTTTGGGTGAGGTGGGTGAGGGGGGTCATGTCGGGGGTGATGCGGGTGGTGCCGGTGGGGATGCCGGTGGGGGGTGTGGTGCTGGTGTTGGTGCTGCTGGTGTTTTCGCTGGTGGTGGTGTTGGTGGTGGCGAGGGTGGCGGGGGTGGGGTTGAGGAAGAGGGTGCGGATGTCGGTGGGGGTGTCGGTGGTGGTGAGGTGGTTGATGAGGGTGAGGGCGAGGAGGGAGTGGCCGCCGAGTTCGAAGAAGTTGTCGTCGGGGTGGACGGTGTCGAGGCCGAGGACGTGGGCGAAGGCGGTGCAGAGGGTGGCTTCGCGGTGGTTGGCGGGGGCGCGGCCGGTGGTGGTGGGGTAGGTGGGGGTGGGGAGGGCGCGGCGGTCGAGTTTGCCGTTGGCGTTCAGGGGGAGGGCGTCGAGGACGACGACGGCTGACGGCACCATGTAGTCGGGCAG
>NZ_JBHWCL010000321.1:0-1030 GCF_042735125.1 Kitasatospora sp. NPDC059599
GGCGAAGCTGAGAACTTAAGCGCCAGTAAACGGCGGTGGTAACTATAACCATCCTAAGGTAGCGAAATTCCTTGTCGGGTAAGTTCCGACCTGCACGAATGGCGTAACGACTTCTCGACTGTCTCAACCATAGGCCCGGTGAAATTGCATTACGAGTAAAGATGCTCGTTTCGCGCAGCAGGACGGAAAGACCCCGGGACCTTTACTATAGCTTGATATTGGTGTTCGGTTCGGCTTGTGTAGGATAGGTGGGAGACTTTGAAGCAGCAACGCCAGTTGTTGTGGAGTCGACGTTGAAATACCACTCTGGTCGTGCTGGATGTCTAACCTGGGTCCGTGATCCGGATCAGGGACAGTGTCTGGTGGGTAGTTTAACTGGGGCGGTTGCCTCCTAAAGGGTAACGGAGGCGCCCAAAGGTTCCCTCAGCCTGGTTGGCAATCAGGTGTTGAGTGTAAGTGCACAAGGGAGCTTGACTGTGAGACTGACGGGTCGAGCAGGTACGAAAGTAGGGACTAGTGATCCGGCGGTGGCTTGTGGAAGCGCCGTCGCTCAACGGATAAAAGGTACCCCGGGGATAACAGGCTGATCTTCCCCAAGAGTCCATATCGACGGGATGGTTTGGCACCTCGATGTCGGCTCGTCGCATCCTGGGGCTGGAGTAGGTCCCAAGGGTTGGGCTGTTCGCCCATTAAAGCGGTACGCGAGCTGGGTTTAGAACGTCGTGAGACAGTTCGGTCCCTATCCGCTGTGCGCGTAGGAGTGTTGAGAAGGGCTGTCCCTAGTACGAGAGGACCGGGACGGACGAACCTCTGGTGTGCCAGTTGTCCTGCCAAGGGCATGGCTGGTTGGCTACGTTCGGGAGGGATAACCGCTGAAAGCATCTAAGCGGGAAGCCTGCTTCGAGATGAGCACTCCCACCTCCTTGAGAGGGTAAGGCTCCCAGTAGACGACTGGGTTGATAGGCCGGATATGGAAGCCCTGTAAGGGGTGGAGTTGACCGGTACTAATAGGCCGAGGGCTTGTCCTCAG
>NZ_JBHWCL010000322.1:0-1005 GCF_042735125.1 Kitasatospora sp. NPDC059599
GGAGAGGGCGGTGCGCCAGGCGGTGCGGGCGGCTTCACGGTCGCGGTCGGCGAGCCAGGTCAGGTAGTCCTTGTACGGCGCCACCGAGGGCAGGACAGTGCCGTCACCGTGCTCGTTGTAGAGGGTGAAGAGCTCACGGATGAGGATGGGCATCGACCAGCCGTCGAGCAGGATGTGATGCAGCGTCAGTGTGAGCGTGTGCCGCTCGGAGCCGTGGTGAAGGAGGGCGAAGCGCAGCAGCGGGGGCTTGGCCATGTCGAACCGCCGGGCGCGTTCTTCGGCGAGGAACCTCTCGACGGTGCCGTCGGCGTGGCTGACGTCGGTTTCCGTCCAGGGGAGTTCGACCTCGGCCGGAATCACCTGCACTGATCGGCCGGCGCCCCGGGCCAGGAAGCGTGCGGACAGGTTGGGGTGACGGTGCAGCAGTGCCTGCCCTGCGGCGCGCAGCCGCTGGGCGTCCAGCTCGCCCTGGAGTTCCAGCGCGAGCTGGACGACGTAGACGTCCGGCGCCTGCTCGTCGTACAGCGCGTGGAACAGCAGCCCCTCCTGCAGCGGCGGCAGGGGCAGCACATCCGAGAAACGCGACTCCTGCTCCAGGCGGTCGATCTCTACCTGCGAGAGTTGGACCAGCGGCAGGTCGGAGGGGGTCAGGCCGCCGGCGTCGGGGGCGTCGGCGTGTTCGGCGAGGACCGTGAGGGCGTGGACCCAGGTGTCGCCGAGCTCGCGGATGTCGTCCTCGGCGAGGAGCTCGCCGGCCCAGGTGAGGGAGATGGACAGCTGCGGGCCGTCCGGGTGGTCGTGAGTGATCGCGTTGATGCCGATGGCGTGGGTCAACGGCATGCGGTCGTCCGCGCCGCCGGTCAGCGCATCGGCGTCGACGGCGACCGACCAGTCCAGGTCCTGCGGGGCCGGGAAGCGTCCGAGGTAGTTGAAGGCGATGTGGGGTTGGGGGAGTCGGGCGAGTTGGGGGGTGGTTTCGGGGTTGAGGTGGCGTAGGAGGCCGTA